>JAGLGJ010000012.1 GCA_023144075.1 Candidatus Bathyarchaeota archaeon
CAATTGGTAATAGGTAATCAATTCTTTGATTTTCATTATTCTTGATATCTGTTCTTGTAATATTTGCAGATGGACTATCTGTAGGTGAAATAGTAGGCTGTTTTTCTGTTGTGGAAAGTTGTTCTTTTGTAGGTGCAGGCATTTCTTTTGTAGGTGTAGGCATATCTGTAGTTGTTTTAGATTCTATTTCTTTATGCCAGTCAATTTTGATCGTTAGTTTTGGTGCTAGTTGTTCTTCTTGTAATGTTTCACTTGGATAGAATGATGCAACTTGATCTGAAGCATTGACCTCATTCTTGATTCTTATCATTGTGCCGTAGTTATTTGCTGCTCCCGAATGCCACATTCTTACATCTTCTGTAATTTCCCAGCAGATCCATTTTGCAGATGGAGTAGGTTGGATTGCCGTCATAGAGGAAGATTTCTCTGTAAAATCAGGTTGATTTATCCATGTAAGATTATGTTCGTTCCATTCTGACAGAACTCTATATGCTTCAAATTCTTGATTTGTCTTGGGGGAATCATACATATAGAGACATAAGTCTGCACTGATTATCTTGGCGTCCGATGGAATTGATGTTGCATTGAATTTTATATAAATTCTTGATGACCCGTATCCTTTGAAAGAATCGTATTCTGTATACATGTTTCCAGCGAACATGGCCCAAAAGTAGCCATGTGGCTGCTCTGGATATTTATGTTGAAGATACATATTGTTGACGAACGTATCTTCAATCGATGGCTGAATTGTAATAGTTGATTCTATTGCATTGGAGTTGTCTATCAACATTTGGATTGACCCGACAAGTAACAGAAGGATAATTATTACTCTACTTTCCAGTTTGATGACCATCTATTTTTAATAATTTAGTTTATTTCTAGAACTTTCTTAAGTGGTATCAATATATTTCCAAGTGTTCCACCGTAGTTGCCTGCCGTGATTTTTTTTACGCCAGCGACAGTTGTAGCAGCTTCTATTCCTACTTTCATAGCTTTTTCTATAGAAGACAAATTTAAACCATTTACGAAGATCTCATATACACAATTTACTCCTGAGGGAATTTTTGTCTCTTTAACTCTATCTCTGAGCGAAGCACAATATGCATCGTTTGTTGTTGCAATAGCCTCGGTGTATTTTCTCCCTCCAACTTTGGTACCTGATGCGGCTATACCTCCTGCACATGGATTGAATACATATGGAATTTCTTTAATTGCATCAACTGCGACTTCTGCCGCCATTAGAGAGACGGCTTGTGATTCTCCGAGAATAAGAAAATTCCCTCCAGCAATTCCACGAGCAATACCCAACTTTTTCTCAATAAAGAAAAATCCGTCCATTCTAGGAATCTTGTAGACGGCTCGTCCTTTTCTCTCAACTATCTCCTCAAATCCATCTCCAAATAGTTGTATTGGAGTATCTTTAACTTCAATAGAATATTGAGCCATCTCTTTGGGCATAGCATCAAAAACTGAAGTTGTGGGAGTAGGAAGAACCCCCTTCCTTATTCTTGCGATTAACCAATAGTTTAGCTCCTTTCGTTGTCTGTGGCCTACATCCAAGATATATCCTGGTCTGTTATCAGGCGCTTCGTCACGAGTGACTTCCCGCTCTATTCCGGCTTCCCCTGGCCCTAAAGTAGCCGAAACCCCAAGGCCTTTTGCTTCTTGTGCAGATGCTAAAGCCCATCGTCTGGTTGAGGCTGTAATTATAAATCTTCCAATGTACATGGGGAAAGCTTCTGCGAAAGTATCCTCTATCTCAACATTATTGAGTCTCAATCTTTTTTACCATATATGTTATTTTTCGGAATAATGGTTCTAGTATAAAGTATAGAAATTAGTTGAAAAAAATAAAAATTCAGGCTATTATAACCTGATCTATCTGGAAATATCTTTTTGCAAGAAGCCTCGTCTTATCTATTGTCTTTCCATTCTTTCCTATCGCCATTGCTTTGTCTTGTGAATTAACCTCGACCACAGCTATCTTGGAATCTGGCTTTTCAGTTATCCGTATGTCTTTTACTTTTGCTGGGGCTAGAGCATTCTTTATCAATTGTTTAGGTTCGTCGGCAGCTTCAACTACATCTATATTCCTACCAGTCATTTTTCTGAGGGTGTTTATGTTCCTTCCAGCTTTTCCGATAGCCAAACCCATCTCACCTTTTTTAGCAATGAGAATAACTCTATCATTTTCTTCATCAATAAGACAATCTTGAGATGTTGCCCCTGTGATACTTTCGAAAAGGGCTATGAGCCGCATCTCTTCGCCTTTGAGCCTAATCCTTTGGGATTGCATCTTCTTTTTCAGCCAATTTTAGTATTTCTGAGTTTCCAGGTTCTCTAACTGTTAAGGCAGCGACTATAAATGGTTTCCCGCAAACACTGCCAAGCTCCATACTAGTTCCATCATACGTGTATGTCGATATACCTGAATTCTTCGCATCTCTCATGATTTCATTCTTGTATTCTTTTGGACAATTAGACGCTAGGATTATCAGTTTTGCCTTACCTTGCTTCGCTGCTGTTGATGCACTTTTACATCCAAACTCTGTTTTACCACTCTTCAAAGTTATGTTTATTTGTTTGTTGAAATCCATCATTTTTTCTCCTTCTCTGGCATAGACATGTAGACATCGATCAGTCCCGTTCCCATAGGTACCTGTCTTCCAACTATTACGTTCTCTGCTACACCTTTTAGCATATCTGTAGTTCCTTTTACTGCTGCATCAACTATAGTTGGAATCGTGATCTCGAAAGCTGCTTTAGCAAGTGTAGATGATTTCTCACCACTGATGCCGTGTCTTCCTACCTGAAGTACCACACCTGAGTTTGTCATCATATCAGCCACTAACATCACGTGTCTAATGTCAACATCTAATCCTTGTTCATCAAGGACAGACATTGCTTCCTTAATTAGAACATTCCTAGCAGCCTCTATTCCGAGGACCTCTGCAACTTCATGAACATTATTTGAGATTGTTCTTGTCTTGTCTACCCCTGGTTGGTTTAATGCAACATCTAGACCAGAACCCTCAGTCCTAATGATCCATTCACCCTGATCCTCTAATACAAGGGCCTTTCTTACCGATGGAGCACCTTTCAATTTGAATTGTCTAAGTCGCGCCGTAAACCGTTTGAATTGAGGGATTTCCATCTCCTTAGGAGTTACTTCTACGTCATATCTATCTATCTTGACTTGGCTGTTCGGAGGTTTTAGAGCTTCTCGAACCTCTTGGAGTGTTATACCACGGTCCTTCATTGTATTGGGATTGAGTTTAGCCATTACCTTCATCTTAGCTATGTCCGAAACTATACTATCAGCTATGTCTTCTAATATTGTGTGCGTGACAGCATTTGCAACTTGTTCAGCTTTTTCTCTGTTCCTGTATTTCTTTTCAAGATAGATAGTCATAGTTGGAGTTGATGGTATTTTTCGGGCGTCAACTATCTCTATAAGTCTTGGAAGGCCTAACGTCACGTTCTGTTCCTTTACCCCAGCGAAGTGGAAAGTTCTTAGAGTCATTTGGGTACCTGGTTCACCTATTGATTGCGCCGATACGATTCCAGCAGCTTCTCCAGGTTCAATAAGAGCTCTAACATAACTATCTAAAGTAAGACTTATGGCTTGATCGACATTTTTACGTGTTAGTTTGGCTCCTTGAAGATTTCTCCTCAATTCATCAACTAGACTCTGAGGAAGTTTATTTGAAATCGAATCTATTTTCGATTCTATGTATCTTTTACCCGCAATTGCTCCTTTGGCAGAAAATAATCTCACACTATCGACCAATCGTTCAATGTTAACTGCTTTTCCATGGTCGCTTTTGGTAGTATCGACTCCATCTTCACCATAGGTGAATTGTATAATATTTCCAGTTGAGTCCCTCACCGTTCCGTCATATTCGACTCTAATATGCTCCAATGCATTGATTAATCGTCTTTGCATGTAGCCGCTTTGTTGAGTTCTGACAGCAGTGTCAACTAGCCCTTCTCTACCACCAACAGCATGAAAGAAGAATTCTGTTGGGTTGAGACCATCTCTATATGAAGCATATACGAAGCCTCGAGCTTCTGCACCTGCATCATTCGCTTCGAAGAAAGGTAAAGTTCTATTACGGTAACCTCTAAGAATTCTTTTTCCTCGGATTGATTGTTGACCTAAACAAGCTGTCATCTGGCCAATATTCAGCATAGATCCTCTTGCCCCTGCTCTGGCCATTATTATGCCTTCATTATCTTCTGGGAAGTAGCTGTCAGCATATTGTCCAGCCAAGTCTCTGACCGTTGATAATTCGTTCATAATGTATATCTCAAGGCTCTCTTCTATGGTCTGACCAGCCAATCTGTCAAGATTTCCTTTTTTATAACTCTCGATTAAAACATTGACTCTTTCTTCAGCCTTTTCAGTTGCCTTTTTAATCTTTTGGTGAACTTCATCTGATATCGCAAGTTCATCAAAGGCGTAAGTAAATCCTCTGAGTGTCATGTATCTATCTAGGAGTCTTGTTATAGAATTGAGGAAGTCTTTACCAACTGTCGATCCGTAGTCTTTTACAATTCTATGGAATAGACTTTCAGATTTCTCGGCTCCAATTGAATTCTTATCGATTACGCCTTGTTTCAAGTTACCATCCTTTATTACTATGTAGGAATCATGTTGGCATTTTTCTTTACGACAATCTCGACATTTATATACACTACAGAGATTCGATTTTGATGTGAAATTAAGACCTTCTGGAATGAAGATGCTGAATATTGATTTTCCAGACCATAACGGATTTGGTCCTTTTACATCTGGCGGAGGAAGATCTCCGACATATCCTGCTGCAGCAAGTAGTCTTCCTGCCTTCTCTTTAGTTAGGAACGTCTTCTTAGCTGTTAATAGGAAAGATGAGGTTAGTAGGTCTCTTATTGCTCCAATTATTGGTCCTCCATATCTAGGAGATAGTATCTGATCTTGTACTCGCATGAGAAGGCTTGCTTCTGTTCTCGCCTCTTCTCCTTGTGGAACATGAAGATTCATCTCATCACCATCGAAGTCGGCGTTGTATGGTGGACAGACGCATGGATTCAATCTAAAAGTCTTAAAAGGTAAAACCTTCACTGAGTGAGCCATGATAGACATTCTATGAAGTGAAGGTTGTCTATTGAATAGGACAATATCACCATCTTTTATATGTCTCTCAACCACGAATGCTGGCTGTAGACTTTCTGCTATACTTTCTCTTTCAGGTACAAACTCCAGTCTTATTCTTCTGCCATCGGTTCTAACTATATATAGAGCCCCAGGATATTGCTCTGGACCATTCCGTATTAGTTGCTTCATTTTCTCTAGATTCCATTCAGTCACCTTTTCTGGAACTGTCAACCTTGACGCCAGTGCTATTGGAACCCCAACCTCATTTATGTCTAGGTTCAAGTCTGGGGAAATTACAGTTCTTGCTGAAAAGTCTACACGTTTGCCGGAGAGGTTGCCCCTGAATCGTCCTTCCTTACCCTTCAATCTCTGGCATATTGTCTTGAGAGCCCTTCCTGAGCGATGTCTTGCTGGCGGTAATCCTGAGACTTCATTATCAAAGTATGTCGTTACATGGTATTGAAGAAGATCATGAAGCTCTTGGATTATGTTTATTGGTACACCAGATTCTAAAGCTTCACCTAGTTTCTGATTTATCCTTATTATATCGACGAGTTTATGTGTTAGGTCATCTTCTGATCTTATCCCTGACTCCAATGTTATTGAGGGTCTGACAGTAACTGGTGGTACAGGTAGTACTTGAAGAATCATCCATTCTGTTCGAGCAACTTTTGGGTCTATGCCTAGAATTCTAAGGTCATCATCAGGAATCCTTTCCAATCTCTCTCTTATAGCACTTGGAGGAATTTTAGGTGCGCCTTCTTCAGTAGCCTCATGGAATGAGGTTGGCTTAACAAGTTCTATTGGATATTGCTGAGTTCCACAATGAGGACATTCCATGGTCTTCTTTGCATGTTTTAGGATCTTTTTATAAAGAGAGTCAGGGACTGTATTTAATCTGGTTTTAACTTCTTTGATCTTTTCTTCATACTCCTTTATCTTTTCGTCTGAGAGAAGAATTCGCCCACAGTTTCGACATGTGACTGCCAGTAATCGATGAATTAGTTTGATAAATGATACATGAATAACAGGTTCGGCAAGTTCTATGTGTCCGAAGTGGCCTGGGCAAGCTACTGCTGTGTTACCACAAGTTCTACATTTCTGCCTTGGTTCAAGCGTTCCTAATCTTCCATCCATTAGACCTGAAACTATTGGGACTCCATCTTCGTCATAAGTGTCGGCTGTTTGTATCTCTACTGTTGATAGTTTTCTGATTTCATTAGGTGATAGGAGAGAGAATTTTATACCATCAACCATTTTGTATGATTCCTCATTTGTTGACATGTTTAAGCACGCTCCTGTACTAGTAATCTTGGAGCCACACCCAAGGACATGAGTTCTTGGATTAGAAGTTTGAATGCATATGATATTGAGACGGGCGAAATTGTTGTCTTCTCGCCGCATACTCTACAGATGTATTTATTTTGTCTGGAGTCATAGTATGCAAATAAGCCACAAGTCTCACACACCATGGCTGTATAGCGGTCAGACTCTTCGAGTAGTCTATCTCTCAAGAGGGCTGAGGCACCATGTCCGATCAAGCAATCCCTCTCCATCTCGCCAAATCTTAGGCCACCACCTCTAGCTCTTCCTTCAGTTGGTTGTCTCGTTAACATTTGGACTTGTCCTCTTGCTCTTGCATGCATTTTGTCAGCAACCATATGGTGAAGTTTCTGATAGTATACAAGTCCTGTAAAGATATCTGCTTCCATTTTTTCTCCGCTGATTCCGTTATAGAAAACTTCACGACCTGTATAATTGAGACCGCATTTTAGCAGACCTTCTTGGAGATTAGCTGGGTCATCATTACTAAATGGTGTGCCATCTATTTGTGTGCCCATCATTGCGGCGAGTTTCCCAGCTATAGCCTCGACAAATTGGCCAACGGTCATTCTTGATGGTATAGCATGAGGATTGATGACTATATCAGGAACAATTCCGCTCTCTGTAAAGGGCATATTTTCTTTGGGTACGAGTAACCCGACAACTCCTTTCTGACCATGTCTTGAAGCGAATTTATCACCTAGCTCAGGAATTCGTTGATTTCTTATTTTGACCTTAACTAGTTTGCTTCCTTCCTTTGACTCTGTAAGAAAAACTTTATCGACAACACCTGACTCTGAAGGTCTCATGCATATTGATGAGTCTCTTTTAGTTGGACCTCTGACTTCAAAGTCTCTATACTCTTCAAGGAATCTTGGTGGACTAACCCTTCCTACAAGGACCATATTTCCTGAAACTGGGGCCTCAACAGATATTATGCCGTCTTCTTCAAGGAGTCTATAGTATCGATCACCTCTATGACCTCTTGTTCCTTGCTCTGGAATTTCGAATTTATCTCTTAACCCACCTAGATACTGTCGGCTGTCTCCCTCGTAAATCCTGAAAAAGCTTGATCTTTCTAGTCCAAGCTCAATAGAGGAACGATTGATTATAATTGAATCTTCCATGTTGTAACCTAGTGATAGAACCGCTAAAACACAATTTTGTCCTGATGGACGTTCATCGAAATTCATGATCTCCATGGGTTTAGTCTTAACCAATGGGATCTGTGGATAATGAAGAATGTGTGATCTTGAATCAACTCTTATGTCGAAATTCGTCGAGAAGATTCCTAGGGCCTGTTTGGCCATTGCTGATTCATACGCATTTCTTGGAGATTGATTATGTTCTGCGTATGGTATTAATGATGAGCATATGCCCAATATTGTATATGGGGCAAGTTCAAGATGGGTTGTTGCCTGATTGATTTTTGATTCATTCAATGCTATGAGAACATTTTCTTCCTCATCAGCATCTAGATACTCAATTATTCCTTCCCTGATGAGATCTAACCAACTAATCTCTCCTCGAATTATTTTTTCGGCAATTTCTGTAGTCAATTTCGATTTTCCATTCTCTACTATTGCAAGTGGCCTTCTTACTCTTCCAGAGTCACAATTCAAATAGACTTCAATGCCACCTTTTTCATGAGCAGGAGCTATTACAGCTATGTTAACCTCAGAGCTTATTTCACCTCTTCGTCTCATTTCTCGAAGATTTTCGGTGAAGGATTTAGAATTCATTATGTAGCCTGCAATAATTCCATCAACGATTACCTTTGCACCAGTCTTCCTGATTTTTCGATCTGCTTTATCTGACGGAACAAGATCTAAACTTGATATTTTCTCAATAATATCTCTGGGATCCGTTCCTATGGATATTGTTGCTGATAGTGCCAAGTTCTTGACTAATCCACAATTTGATCCTTCAGGTGTCTCATTGGGACAGAGCCTTCCCCAATGGGTTGGATGCAAGTCTCTTGCTGCAAGATTTGGTTGGCTTCTACTAAGGGGAGACTGAAGTCTTCTTAAATGACTTAGCGTTGATGGAAAATTAGTCCTATCAAGAAGCTGGGTTACTCCTATTCTACCTCTAACCCAATTTCCTGTTGCCATAGCATGTTGAATTCTCTCGGTAATTATTCCAGGACGCACTGCATTAGCTATAGATAGTTCTACTGGTCGTCTTATCGTTAACCTTTCAAGCTGATATTTTAGGTCCCTTGTCAGGTTACGAAAAGTTATTCTGAATAGCTCTGCAAGTAACGATCCTGAGAGCTTAAGTCTTTTATTTGCATAATGGTCCTTATCGTCAGGACTACGTCTTCCAAGTTTAAGCTCAACTAATCTGCTCACTATTTCAGATAAGAAGTAGGATTTTTCGAGTCTATTTTCTGGTGTTCTGCCAAGATGTGGAAGGAAGTTACGATCTATTACTGTTTCAGCTTTCTTGATTCTATATTCAGCTATTTGACCTGGAGCAAGCCTATTTCCTATGAATAAAAATGCGTCATTTGTTGATGTAGCATCCAAGGCTTTTTCGAATGATTCCTTTAGCTCACTTTGAATCTCTTCGTCAATGGATATAATCTCAGCAATTTTTGCATCTGTATTAACTCCAAGGGCTTTCATTATTACAACAAATGGGATGTCTGCTGGCAGTCCAGGCATTGAGACATAGATCGCACCATCAGTCTTTATAGTAACTTCTATTCGAGCCCTAAATCCAACTGTTGTTGAAAATATCTTTGCTTTATAGTTGGGATGTAATCCAACTTTCTCTATATCGGCTAGAACAGTGTTGGGAGCCAAGTCCTCAAGGGCAACCACAACTCTTTCTGACCCGTTTATTGTGAAATATCCTCCAGGATCAAGTGGATCCTCACCTACGGAGATTAGTTCGTCAGATGTCAATCTAGAAAGTGGACAGATAGCTGACTTGAGCATAACAGGCAGATCGCCTATATACACAAGTTCTGTTGCTCCTTCTTTCTCTCCGATTACAGGAGTCATTTCAAGATTTAATGGTGCAGCGTAAGTAAGGTTTCTGATTCGTGCCTCTGCCGGGTAGACACGTCTTTCTGAACCATCAACTTCCATTACTCTTGGAGTTCCGATCTCAATCTTCCCGAGTTTTATAGTGAATGGATTCTCCTCAACCTCTACTGGTATTTCTTTAATTTCATCGATTATTGACTGAAGACCAGAATCAATAAAATCATTATAGGAATCTACATGCTGTCTTACCAGCCCTGTTTCCTTTATGAAGCTCTTCATAATACTCCAATATTGTAAATCAGATATAGTTTTCTGCATTGAATATTACCTCAAATTAATCTTCAACAACATAACGATAAGCAAATATTTCTCCAGCTGTTGAGCTTTTTCTTATTACCTTTATGACATCTCCAGGTTTTGCTTCGAGTGCTTCTACGGCTGGGTCCGAAACAAGTATGGAGGGAAGTTGATATGGTTGAATATGATATTCTTTAAGTAATATTTCCAAATCCTTCTTAGCTATGATTGAGTGTTTCGGCATCAATTCGTGTTCGAAGGTAACATCTTTCTTTTTAATCTCTTTACTCAATTATAGAACCTGCTCCTAATCGAAGAAAAAGCTCTTCACATGAGTGTGATGGCCTCTGAGATAGAGCTTGCTAATAGGGGCCATTATCATTCTAATAAATATTATGTGATATCTTTCTTCAGGTCAAATATCAAAATATACTTCAGATTGTATCAAATTATTAAGTATAGACCAGTTATAAGAGATAATATAGTTCACATGCTTAATTTGAACTTATTATTGATCTTTGAGCTTCTGGACTTAGCTGGAAGTTAATGTTGATAGTCTTTTGATTCATTACTAGATCTGTATGTGCTTGTACAATTTTTATTTGCAATTTTATTGATACTAGATTGTCATCATAAGGTTCAGGAAGTAAAATCCCCTGTCTTTGAAACGCTAAGCCTCTGAGACCAATCCATAGAGCTACTTTTGGATTATCGGTTCCCAAAGCTTTTACATCTTCATCCCAATCAGGTATTTCCGTATTAATCTGGACATTTGATATCCTAACGAATTCAGTGAATCTTTGTGGTTGATCATTCACTTCAATAATACACTCTGCAACATCTACAATACTTGATTCATAGTATATTGGATATTTGGATGGTGATGCAATCTCCAATGAAAGCTTTGACGCAAGTAGTTTTTCACCATTCAAATAATGGATTTCTGGTTTTTGCTGAAGATCGATAAAGTTCACGTTTATTATAGTATAATTAATCACCTCCGCCAGCAAATCTTCAGTATCTTTCAGAATATCATCTGCATTCTGCAGTCTTCGTGTGCCTTCAGAAAATAATTCATTTGCAGTTTCAAGTTTTGAGTTTACTTCACTTAAAAGCTCATCAACTTCTACAAGTTTTTGTTTCGTTACTTCAAGCTCTAATTTTGATTCTTGTGATATTCTATAAGTCTGTGAATATAGATATCCTGACCATACTGATATGCTCATTGTAACAACTATGGCTAAAATTAAAAATCGCTGTGTATTCTCACTTGACATGTTGAACTCAATTTATCAAATTACTTACGAGAATTTATCTATTAATCTCTCACGTCTATCTCTTTCTTTTCTTAATGTCAATAACTTTTTCGAATTCCGTTATGAAATCCCAAGTTATCTGATCGAATAATTCTTTGCAAATTGGGCACATATCATGACTGCGATCTATTAGACTGGTTAACACATCTAGTTGGTCTACCTCAACAGTCTTTTTTCTCCTTCCTTTAGAAACTCTTACTTTAGTCATGTCATTCAGCCCATTCTACAGAGTATTTTCATATACTGAGGATAGATAAGTTAGTTTTGAGACTATATCAAATAGTGCAATCAAAAAAATTTTGATGATCTAGAACTAAATCGAATTGGTGTTTAGATGAAAAGAAGATTTGACACAGTTACTTGTCTAATTACCTGGAATCGCTTGCTCCTAATGCTGAAACGCAGCGAGAAAGTCAATATTAATCGAGGTCTATGGTGTGGAGTTGCTGGAAGAATAGAAAAGGGTATGACCCCTGAAGAAACAGCATTCAAAGAGATAGTAGAGGAAACAGATCTACAAAAAAATCAGATAGAACTCATTGGCTCAGTGCCTCCAATCCTGATTGATGTAGATGCTCATAATGAGGCCGTCGTATACCCATTTTTATTTAGGACAGATAGCCCAATTATCAAGTTAGATTGGGAACACACCGAACACAAATGGGTTAAGTTGAGCATGATTGAAAGCTTGGAAACAGTACCACGATTCAACGATATAATAAAGGCTCTTATGCCTTTCATGGAGAATCAGTTTGTCTAAATGGCTTTTTATTAGAGCTCTAATCATTAACGGGAAAAAATAAAGATATAAATTTTTACAATAGGTCAAATTCGCTGATAAATAATATTACTTCTTTTATGGTATTTATTTCTTAGTGAATAAAAGTCCATAGTGATGGCGACCTGCTGAAAATCTTTTAATCAGCTTGAAATATTGATTTTCGAGAATCCTCTGTGCTTGAATTATGCTGATACGTTCTTGGAGTGGTGGACCAATTTTTTCTTGCATATCTACCTTCTTCCAATCAACAACCGATATCTTTCCATTATTTTTGAGAATTCTACATATTTCCTCAAGAAATGATTGTCTATCGTGAAGTTCATGTAGTGCATTAATCAATAATGCTATGTCTAGACTTTCACCCTTTATCGGCAAGTTATGCAATTCTGACCTTATAACATGGATATTCTTTATCGAAAGTTTATTCAATTTTTTATGAAGCGTTTCAAACATTTCCGTCTGAATATCTATTGCATAAATCAATCCATTCTTCACTATATGTGAGGCTGGTATTGTATAATAACCCGTTCCACAACCTAAGTCTATTAAATTCATTCCATTTTTCAATTCAGAATGTGAGAGAATTGAGAATGGTTCTGATATCCTTAGTCTTTCTTCCCCATTTAGATTCTTATTACGTACATTGAAGATGTGGGGCATCACAAATCAACTAATAATTTGATAGTTTTTATGAATTGAACTTTAGTCTTATAGTTATATATCAAAGACTGAATTAAAATGCGTCTACGTCTTTAATGATTAATGGTGGAATGAAGTGACAAAACCCCACCGAAGTAAGGATTTAAGATCAAAAAGTACTGTGAAGAAAAAAAAAGAAAGAAGAGTGAAAGTTAAAAAAAGACCTTCCGAATTTGAAAAATTAGAGGACCTTACTTCAGAATTTGAAAGATATGAAAATAAAGTATCATCATTAAAATCTGATCTACGCAGACTCAATGATCTACATGATTCCTTAGAGTCAAGGATTGTAGATTTTAAAGAATATTTCGAAAATAAAATTCGAGTAGTGTCTAATAGTGTCGGAGAGCTAGAAGCCAAAATTGATGAAATAATAGTCTCTAACAATAGGTTGGCTAGGGATTTTGATAAATTTTTTGAAGGACACATACCAACCCGCAAGATCAATATGCCTCCTCCTATCACCTCACAGGTTACTATTTACAAGGCCGAAGAGCCATTAGATTTGAAAATCGGTATTCTTCCAGACATTATAGAAGAAATTATGAAACGTGCAAAGTCTAAGATCGATAGAGATGACATACCTGATGAAGAGGTTGTTGGATTACTCACTGGCAGAGTTCATGGTAAGACTGTGATAATCGAGGAAGCTATCCCAGGACGAGCGGCTCATGCAGATTATGCTGAGGTCGCATTAGATCCTAGTGACTTAGCAGAAATAATTGATAAAATGATGAGGGAAGACAAAAATCGAAATATTGTTGGGTGGTATCATTCACATCTTGATTTAGGAGTATTTCTCTCTGATGTAGATATTAGAACTCAGCTGACTCTACAACAGTTTTCATATGTCATTGCATTGGTTGTAGATCCAATTAGAAATAAACATGGTTTCTTTTATGTGGATACTCGCATTAAGATGTCTGATGGAAGACCTAAGATTATAGAATTTATAAAAGAAAAAAATCAGAACAAATAGAATAATGATTAATTCTAGGAAAGTTTTCATTGATTTAGTATATGTGGCTCAGACTTTAGTATTATACAAAAAATATTATGTCGAGAGGAAAAAAGTTCCTAGCATACATTATTTCGTCTACATTAAGAGAAAAGAATTCTTATGTTATAGTACATGGATATATGAAAAATAGTTCATAGTAAGTGAATAAAATTTGAATGGTAACTGGTTGAGGTATCCATTAATATCAGCATTTTTAATAGCATTTGTCAATTTTATTAGTTTAGTTTTGATTGCTCCATACGCACCATCCGCTGCTGCTGCGGCCGCTTTCTTACTACCTTTCAAATTTCTTGTATCAAGTTTTTTGTCTCTTCCTTTAGTTTTTCAGCACTATATGTCAGGTGAACTTTGGAAGATTATCCTAATTTCTGGTATGTGGGGTTTTGGAACCGTTATAGGTTCTTTGGTTTCTGCCCTCACAAGTGGACATTTCAAAATTAGAAAGCCGAGAAGTACGGATATTTTTAGATCTCTATTAGGTGGTTTTCTCATGGGACTAGGAGTCTCAATGGCCAATGGATGCAATATAATACACAGTCTGGGTGGAACACCTCTTTTCGTCCCAGCCAGTATAATTGTAACGATTTTCATTATAATTGGTGCCTATTTTTGTTTGAAACTAATGATGAAGTTTTTAGCTTGACTTAGTTGATAATTATGGATTTTATAATTGGGGTATCGGTCCAAAACCCCGAACTTGCCCGGAGGGCTGTCCAGATATAGAAGACTGTGATGATTCCAGAAATGACCTTGGTCCAATGTTACCTGATGGCTCCTGCCAACCAAT
>JAGLGJ010000120.1 GCA_023144075.1 Candidatus Bathyarchaeota archaeon
AATGCTACTTCTGGAGCGTTATAGGCTCCAGTTTTCAAAGATATTTTCTTGGCACCTTGTTCTCTTAATTGGTCTATGTCTTCTAAGAAGCCTTCCATAGTCGGAATTCCGACTCGGCTATGTCTTTCGAAAGAATGTATTATTCCCTGTTTGAAGGCTTCTTGAATAGTAGGATCTTCTGGGTCAGGAATAACGAAATATCCCCGTTTTTTAAGCATGATAGCTCGCTCAATATCTTTTATCCTGACTTCTCCGCCTATCGCTTTTGCGCCTTGACCCCATTTTCTCTCTATTATGTTAACTTCAAGCTTGGATAGTGCATAAATGTCGATTCCAAGTCTTTGATCTTCAACGTTGGTCTGTACCGCAATATCGCCATATTTTCCATCCCAGAATTTTCTGAAAGACTCAACTCTTCTTTTCAGTTCACTTGAATGTACAATCTTACCCTTTTCCAATTTTGTTTCTGGGTCCATTCCACAGATATTTTCGCCTATCGTGATCAATATCCCTGTTATTGCAGCACCAACAGCAAGACCATCCCAATATATTCTTGCAACTTCAGTAGAACCATATGCTCCGATTATGGCCGGCATCTTCAATGGGATACCCCCGACCGAGGTTGCTACATCTACATTTTGGAAGAAGGCTTGATCAGGATCAGGGGCTATTCCTTCTGCTTTAAGCATGCTTGCTTGAATGTTGAAATGAGACCAGTCTAATCTAAAATCTTTCAACGCACCCGCGGTGCTGTATCCGAAATAGAACGGGTCAGGGTAAAGCGCTTCTCTTCCCCGGAATGCAGCTAAACTTATTTCACATAGAACTGAACAATCGCTAGTACATATAGGACACATTCCACTTGTACAACTTGTATCCTTAACTCTCGTTGTAGTGCCAGTAGTGGATTTACCGTCAAGATATGACGCGTTGTTCTGGACTCTTTCTACCAATGTATTTAACCTCTAATAGAAATACACGCCTTTGACTGAATATATTGCTTATAAACTAAGGCCATACAGAAGTGACAATAGTTAGTACAAATTTGATAATAAACATAAGTGCATTTATCAAATCTGGACAGAAACAACCTATTTTATTATCTACTGTGCGCAAACCTTTTTTTTATTTCTCCGAATTCTCAGAGGCAATTTGAGCGAGAAGAACGCTTAGTTGAACTTCCTCATCAGCACCTTGGGCTAATCGAAAATCAACTTCTCCAATAGCTTCGGCAATCTTCACTTTTTTCTTCTCAGTCATTTCTATTTTGAAAATCTCGGAATGGAGCTCTTTGATAATTTCTTGTCCGGATATTCCGTATTCTATCAGTACCGTACGTAATTTATTTCTCGCCTCAATAAATTCATTTTTGAGTGCAAGTGACAATATTTCTTTGATGTCTTCATGGGTGACTTTACCGATAATTTGGTAGACAGATTTTTCATTGATCTTCTTTCCTAAAGAAGATGCTGACTGTAGTGTGTTAATGGCACGTCTCATATCACCTTCAGAAAATGAAACTATAGCTTCGAGAGCGTTTGGTCCTAAAGTTATTTCTTCATTTTTAGCAATTTCACCCAGATATGAACTAATGTCATCTTTCGATATCGGTGAGAATCTGAATAACGCACATCTCGATTGGATCGGTTCAATTATTTTTCCTGAGTAGTTGCAAGATAGAATGAAGCGACAGGTTTCCGTATATCTCTCCATTGTCCGTCTTAACGCATGTTGGGCATCAGACGTCATATTGTCAGCCTCATCGAGCACCAGCAATTTGAAGGGCACTTGGCTTATAGTTGAAATCCTCGCGAATTCCTTCACTGTAGTTCTGATTACGTCTATTCCTCTTGCGTCACTTGCGTTAAGTTCCATATATGCATCCATGTATCGCTCACCAAATAGCTCATGAGCCAAACATAGCGCAGCCGTAGTCTTTCCCGTTCCTGGTGGGCCTGCAAAGAGGCAATGAGGCATTGATTTAGTTGTTACAAATCTCTTTAATCGTTCAACAATTTCTTTTTGATTTTTTAGATCATTCAATAGTCTCGGTCTATATTTTTCTGCCCACATTGCAGCTTCCAAATCAATCCATCCTTTACCAAGAGAATAAACATAGAAAACCTACTAAAAAGATTACCAAGAATTAGATTCCACACGATAAAAGATTCAAAACTTCCAAGCTAATACAGGGTCAAGAACCCGCTCCCTTTCTCCTTGATGTTTCAGGTAAAGGTGAATATCCTTTACTGCATTTTTCGCCCCACTCATAGCTTCAATTACGGTTTCAGGACCAGGGACAATATCACCGGCCGCCCAAACTTTCTCAAATGAAGTTCTACCACGATCATCAACAATGATGTAGCCTTCCTTGTCTATTTTGAGTTCAGGAGTTGTACTACTGATTATTGGATTTGGCTTTTGCCCTATGGCCACAATGACCATATCCACATTCATAGTAAAATTGGACCCCTTGACTTCAACCGGTCTTCTCCTTCCGGAAGCGTCAGGTTCACCAAGTTCCATCCTAATACATTCAAGACCTATTACGTGAGCTTGATCATTTCCTAGAATTTTCAACGGATTTGCTAAAGTCATAAACTTCACTCCTTCATCTTTAGCATTTTTTACCTCTTCAATTCTGGCTGGCATTTCTTTCTCAGATCGACGATATACTATACGGACATCGTTTGCTCCTAATCTTAGAGCAGTTCTTGCAGAATCCATAGCCACATTTCCCCCACCTATAACTGCAACTTGTTTGCCTACATAGACTGGTGTATCATGTTCTGGAAATTTGTAAGCTCTCATAAGATTACATCGTGTCAGAAACTCATTTGCAGAATAGACACCATTTAGATTCTCTCCTGAAATATTAAGAAATTTAGGTGCACCAGCGCCGCTACCGATAAAAATACAATCATACCCAAGCTCAAACAAATCAATAAGTGTTAGAGATTTACCGATAATGACGTTTTTCTCAATTTTAACACCTAGAAACTTAACATATCTCAACGCTTTTCCTATCACTTCCTTGGGCAGACGAAATGCCGGGATGCCATATGTTAGTACGCCACCAGACTCATGGAATGCTTCATAAATAGTTACTTCATATCCTAGTGCAGCTAGATCAACAGCAGCAGTCAGACCAGCGGGACCTGATCCAATTACAGCAACTTTCTTTCCAGTTGGCTCTAGAGCTTCGATTTCTTCATCTACGGAGACATCTGCTGCAAATCTTTCTAAAGCACCAATTGCTATTGGAACATCTTTATTGGCTAAAACACATACGAGTTCACATAATTTCTCTTGTGGACATACTCTACCTGTAACATCGGCTAAACCGTTTTTTTCTCTAATTTTGTTAATCGCGTCTTCGAAATTTTCATTTGCTATACATCTTATGAATTCTGGTATGTCAATTCCAATAGGACATGCAACAATACATTTTGGCTTTGGACATTGAAGACAGCGATTAGCCTCCAAGATCGCCTGTTCCTCGTTCAGTCCAAGCGAAACTTCTTGGAAATCATTTATCCTTTCAGCAACTGGTCTTGTTGAGACTTTTTGTCTGTTAATAACAGAATGTGTGATTATGTGTTTTTTTGATTCATCTGACATCCTAATCATTCACTAACCTGCATTTATGATCTGAAATTTTTTCGCTGTTTTTGTACATGTCAAGCCTAGATAGTAACTGGTCAAAATCTACTTCATGTGCATCAAATTCGGGGCCATCAACACATGCGAATTTTGTTTTCCCTCCTATAGAGACTCTGCATGCACCACACATTCCAGTGGCGTCGATCATTATAGGATTCAAGCTTGCAACAGTAGATATACCGAATTTCTTTGTAATATCAGATACCGCCTTCATCATAATGGCTGGTCCGATAGTAATTATTCTATCAACCTTCATCCCCTTCATCAGCAGTTCTTTCAATTGGTCAGTAACAAGTCCCATTCGTCCATCTGACCCATCATCCGTTGTGATAAACAGATCATCACTTACGTGCTTCATTTCCTGT
>JAGLGJ010000121.1 GCA_023144075.1 Candidatus Bathyarchaeota archaeon
TCAATCAAGAAGCCGAGTGATAGATTTTTCTCAAGAGTCAATACTCTGAAACTATCTACTCAAGAATTGATAGATTCTTTTGTTTCGAAAGGAGTCGATATTTCCCGTTTTGATCTAATTGATGAGGCTGTTTTCACACCCATTAAAGGACCGTTTGAGTTTTCTGAGGTTGAGAAGAAGATAGTTGTTGACAAGTTTGCTGCTGAATCTGTTTTACAAGGTTCTCACATCTATGCGCCGGGCACTGTGAATTGTTCGAAGCTTCGGAAAGGAGACATGGTTACGATTGTGGATAGGCATGGTCAGGTTGTGGGTGTTGGTAGGATGAGGATGAGTGAGACCGAGATTTTGAATGTGAGGAGGGGTCTTGCTGTTGAGGTTACGTCACCATTGTATAGTGCTGTGAGTTTAAGGGAAAGTGAAGAGTATGAACTTGGGTATGTCTATCCTCAGTCTCTTCCAGCCATGGTCACATCAAGGGTTTTAGATCCTTTGGTTGACGAGACTGTTGTTGATTTGAATTGTTCTCCTGGTGGGAAGCTTTCTCACATTTCTCAGTTAATGCAGAATCAGGGGCGGGTGATTGGTGTTGATCGTAATGTGAAGAAGGTTGATGTTGCAAAGCGGACTGTTGAGAGGCTTGGATGCAAGAATGTGAGTTTGTTTCCTCATGATTCAAGATATTTTGATGTTGATTATCCCGATTTGAAAGCAGATAAAGTTCTTGTGGATCCTCCATGTAGTGCACTTGGACATGTTCCACAACTTTACAGTGAGATTTCAAAGAAGGATATTTTAGATCTTGCAGCATACCAGAAACAGTTTCTCAAATCCGCTTCAAAAATAATCAAAGATGATGGAGCTATCGTCTATAGTGTCTGTACAATAACTATACAGGAATGTGAAGATGTTTGCAAATATGCTGTAGATGAATTGGGATTAGAAATTGAAGAGCAAGGGTTGAGGTTGGGTAGAGGTGGAATGAAAGATTATGTAGGTAATGCTTCGTTTCTTCAGAGATTTGATCCCCACAAGCATGGGATAGGATATTTTATTGCACGATTCAAAAAAAGATAGATGATTGTTTCACTTGCGCTTGTAAATGATATTAAACGATTAGTTTGTAGATAGTGAGTTGTGTCATCAAATAAGATTGGTCTTCGCATCTTGTATGCTATTGGTATCATAATGAGTTTAGTCAGTCTTGTGATGTCCTTTACAGGGCTTCCATGGACTTATGATACTGAACCTCTGCTTGCAATTGGATTATTGGTGGTCGCTGCAGCAGGCTGGGCCTCACTAAAAGATTGATTTCCCATTTTCTCTTCTAATAGTAGTTGAAATTTTACTGTTAGCTTAGTGTGTTCATGGCGCGTATTAAAATACCAAATAATGACATAAAACGTCACAAGAAAATATTTTCAGATGTAAATTTATGTCAAATTATGTCAAAAATTGGGGGGGGTCATTGATTTGGCTGTTATCTGGTTGCCTTTCCTTTAGTGAAGTTAAGTCACTTGATATTTTCTGGGTCTCTTTCTATGGTTTTTTCACTTTTGTATATTGAATAATGAATGTTGAGTGCACGTTATGTTTTATCTTTGAAAATCATTGTGAGTTATTTTATTTATCGGTGACTTTATGAATTGGATCATAGATGATCATCAATACCGGTTTTGAATTACATAATTGAGCAGAGGATTCATGGGATCTAAGATTTTTGGAATTGTAATTCTTTTATGTGTTTTAGTGATGTTGATTGGACCAGCTACGGCTGGGTCAGTTATGAAGCTTGAAGCTCGTGGTACAGCATTAGACTTGCCGAAAATTCATAGTGAGAGTACTAGATCAGCCCATCTTGTATTGTATGTGTATGGTACGGGGTATGGTTGGCCTGAGCCTCCAGGATGGATAGTTATAGGGGAACTTACTGTGGGCGATTTGATATATCCGATTCGTGGGTCGGTCACAGGTTCTAGTAACAAATTTGTAATAGTTGGATCAGACACTGGAGCGTTAGGGACTCATTATTTGTATCTAAACGGAATAGTTTCAGAATCTAATGAAGTTGTAGTGCAGGGTCAGTTTGGTAGATCTTCGGGTTTGAATGAATATGAATTGAAACTGAGTGGGGAAATCATGGGCTATACTTCAGTTCAGGGCATACCCATATGGCGATGAGTGAATCCTCTACTTCATGAATCATATAACACAACTTAATGTAGTGCGCGCTTGTAAACGTGTATTATTGTTTTCTTCTACGTTTTGCCTTGATGACTTGTGCGATTCCTGCTGCTCCTACTAGAGCAATAATGATTGTTCCGCCTTGGATTACGTCTACTGTTTGAAATACTATGCCGATGGCGATTATGATTGCGACTATAACGGCGCCTATTGCAAGGATATCTTCGGTACCGATTTTTTTATTTGATGTATTGATGTCACGTGCTATTTCTTCAGTCATCATGTTAAGACTCCTGTTATCCAATCGTATGCTTTGCTAAGTAAATCTTCTGACGAGTTAATCAAATCTAGCTGATACTTGTTATATCATATTTTTTTCTTTTACATTTTTTCTAATCAGTACTTTTTCTTCTTGGCAATGTCTTAAGGAACTAATATAACGGCAGAATGGTGAGTTGTGTTCTGGGATTGCCAAATTGAATGTTTTATCAGATGATGAGGTTGATGAGATTTATCAGGCATCCTTAAAGATCTTAGAAGAAACAGGTGTAGCATTTCAACAAGAAGATGCATTGACCCTGTTTCATAAAAACGGTGCTGAAGTAGATTTTGATAAAAATATTGTAAAATTTCCGTCCAGCCTTGTAGAAGATTTGATCAAAAAAGTTCCAAAAGAATATACTCTATACCATAGAGATTCTGAGAAAAGGATAGATATCGCTGAAGGAACGGTTCATTTTCAGATTGGTGACTATGCTGGTTATATCCTAGATTACAGAACCGGTGAACGCAGAAGAGCGACGCTAAAAGATTTACAGGACGTCATTCGTGTAGATGATGCGTTGGATTGTTTTGATCTCTTCGAGCCTCCAGTGATGCCACTAGATGTGTCTTCTTCCATGACTCAAATCAAGGTTACAGAGACCATGTTCAAGAATACTACCAAGCCTAGCTTGATGGGTCTCATTATCGAACCGAAAGAAGGAAGATACATCCTCAAGATGGCTGAGGCAGTTGCGGGTGGTGAAGAGCCTCTGAGGAAAAAACCGTTAATGGGAATTCTCTGTCAACCCACAAGTCCGTTAATTTATGCTAAAGAAGTTATTGAAAAAATGAATGACTGCATGAGAAAAGGTGTCCCTCTCAGTATCATCGCTGCACCTACATGTGGCATGACCGCTCCTGTAACGATTGCAGGATGGTTAACCGTGGGGATAGCTGAAGTACTTGCTGCAACAGCCTATGTCCAGCTAATAGCGGAGAAGACACCTGTGGTGACGGGTTTAGCGACAAATGTGATGAACTTAAGAGATGGAAACCTCAACATCGCTTCGCCTGAAGCAGCGTTATGCAGTGCAGCTTCTATCCAGATTGTCCATCACCTTGGCCTTCTCGGAGTTGCTCAAGGCGGTACAGACTCGAAAATACCCTCCATTCAGACAGGATATGAAAAAGCACTATCTATTCTTTATACTCTCTTGGCAGGAGCTGAAGTTTACGGTCTTGCAACATTGGATGATTGGGGTACAACAGCGATGGAACAACATGTTATAGATGCGGAAATTGTGGAAGCTATAAAACGTATCCTACAAGGGATTGACATAACTCCTGAGACTCTGGCTCTAGATGTGATCAAAGAAGTTGGAGTTGGAGGAAGCTACCTATCTCACAAGCATACCTTCAAACATTTCAGAAAAGAACATTGGATACCAGAATTAAGCTTCAGAGAATCATGGGAGACACTGAAGAGAAAAAATAAGAAAACAATAGTTGACAATGCAGAAAGTAAAGTTGCTAAAATATTACAAGATCACAGGCCAGAA
>JAGLGJ010000122.1 GCA_023144075.1 Candidatus Bathyarchaeota archaeon
AAACTTGTTGAGGAAAAGAAAGTGGAGCCAGTGGAAAAAGGAGAAAAAGGAGGAGAAATTGAAAATGCCAATTCTGAGAAAACGGGAGATCAGGCAACTACTACCTGAAGAACGTGAAAAAAAACTTGAAGAGCTAAGAACAGAGTTGGTACATCTTCGAACTATGGTTGCCTCAGGAGGCACTGTAGAAAACCCAGCTAGGATAAAAGAGATCAGAAGAACTATTGCACGATTACTCACAATCAAAGCACAACAGTCAAAAGAGGGTGTAAAAACGAAATGAATATCACGCCTTTTAACATAACCAAGAACGAGTTCATAGGTTTAGATCTTAGGATATCGAAAAGTCATAACAAACAATTGATTGGAATGAGCGGTAGAATTATCGATGAGACAAGAAATACATTGGTGCTCAGACAAGGATCCAAGATAATCCGTATACCTAAAGACATAGTTCATCTCAACATGTCAATACCCTTTGGTAAGATGGTTGAGGTCGACGGAAGATCAATATTAGCTAGACCTGAAGATAGGATCAAGATGAGGGTTAGAAGATGGTGATACGTGATACAGGCCTAAAAGTCACAGCACCTCGAAAAAGTTGTGATGACCCATTATGTCCATTTCATGGAAAATTAGGACTTAAAAAAAGAACACTAACAGGAACTGTGGCAAAAAGTAAAATGACTAGAACAGTTACCGTCGAAAGAGATTATTTTCATTACGTTAAAAAATATTTGAGATATGAAAAACGAAGAAGCCGCACAATGGCGCATAGTCCACCTTGTCTTGAAGTGAAAGAAGGGGATAAAGTTACAGTTGCGGAATGCAGGCCTATCAGCAAAGAAGTCACTTTTGTTGTTGTGAACAAGATAAGTAAAATAGAGTAAGTGATTTGTCATGCCCGCCCCAAAAACCAGAGCCGTTAGCGCCAGAGGAGTGATAGAGTATAGACCTCGAATCTCTCGAGGACTACCCACCGGTAGCGTTCTCACATGTGCAGATAATACTGGAGCAAAAAAATTGAAACTCATTAATGTTACAGGATACAAGGGACGTCTTAAGAGGCCACCCGAAGCATGTGTCGGTGATATGGTTACAGTATCAGTCTCTAAAGGAAAACCTGAACTCAGACGTCAAATGTTTCCTGCTGTCGTAATTAGGCAGAGGAAATTATTTAGGAGACCAGATGGAATGCGAGTACAATTCGAGGATAATGCCGCTGTAATCATGACTCCAGAGGGTGAACTTAAAGGAACAGAGATACGTGGTCCCGTCGCAAAGGAAGCTGCCGAGAGATGGCCACGCGTTGCCAACGTAGCTGATTTAGTACTTTGAGGTTGTAAAATTGAAGTCTAAAAAACCAAGCAAACAGAGAAAAAAAATCGCCTTGGCAACTGAAAAAGAAATCCTGAAAATGATGAAAGTCCGACTTTCGAAAAAACTCAGAGAGAAATACAGAACAAGATCGGTGTCCGTTAGAAAAGGCGACTCTGTAAAGATTTTGAGAGGAGACTTCGCGGGAATTGAAGGAAAGATTATTGAGACAGACAGACACAATCAAAAAGTGACAGTTGAAGGTGTTACAAAAGAGAAAGTCTCAGGTGAACAAAGGAGAATTCCAGTACATGTATCAAACGTTGAGATGACGACAGTGGATACAGGAGATCGATGGCGTTCAGATAAATTCAAAAAGAAAACAGAGACGTCGAAACCGTCGACTCCTGATGAGGTTTCGACTCCTGAGGAGGTTAAATGAAAGTGGGCGGCAAAGGTGGTTCAAAACATCTCAAGAGGCTTCCTTCACCATCTTTCTGGCCTATCCATGTAAAAGAGTCTAAATGGATAACAAAACCCAATGCTGGACCCCATTCGATAAAGGTAGCTATCCCGCTTTCGGTGGTTCTCAGAGAGATCCTAGGATACGCGAAGACAAGAAGAGAGACTAAGCTGATTGTCTCTAAAGGGGTTGTAAAGGTTGACGGCAAGACTAAAAGAGATCATAAATATCCAATCGGTTTGATGGATGTACTTGAAATTACTGATGCTAAATCGACCTTCAGAATGGTTCCTTTCAAATCAAAAGGATTATCGCTTCTCAAGATAACAAAAGATGAAGGTAAATTCAAACTTTGTCAAATCAATAACAAAGTCTTTCTGAACGATGAAGGAATCCAACTCAATTTCAATGATGGTAGAAATGTAGTCTTGAGCAAAGACTCTGCACAGTCAGTAGACTCTTACAATACCAGAGATTCAATCAAGATTGAAATACCCTCACAGAAGATTCTAGGACATTTCAAATTTATCGAGGGCAAATATGGACTAGCAGTAGCTGGAAGAAATATTGGAAGACATGGTAAGATAGTAGGAATTGAGAGCGCCACCGCATCTAAACGAGCGACAGTATCCATACAGGATCAAAAAGGCCAAACCTTTCGAACAGTTGCAGATTATGTTTTCGCCATTGGTGATGATGAACCTGAGATAAAATTGCCGGAGGATTAGATAAATGTCAGATCCATCAACTAAACCTGAAAATCCTATGAGAAAAGTCAAGCTTGGCAAAGTCACAGTCAATATAGGTGTAGGAAAGTCTGGTGAACCACTTGAGAGAGCAAGAAAAATCCTGAAACAGATCACTGGTCAAGCTCCGCGTTCATGCATGGCAAAAAATCCAATAAAAGATTTTGGAATCAGAATGGGCGAACCAATAGGATGCAAAGTCACATTAAGAGGTCAGAAAGCATCAGATTTCCTTAAGACCTCTCTAGAAGCGATCAATAATAGAATACCTGAATCTTCATTTGATCAATGTGGAAACTTTTCTTTTGGTATAAAAGAGCACATAGAGTTACGAGGAACCAGATACATTCCGGAACTTGGTATCGTTGGAATGGATATCTCAATCACACTTGAAAGATTAGGATATAGAGTGAAGAGAAGGGCCTATCACAAATCAAGTATTGGAAAATCTCACCTCATAGGCAAGGCCGAGGCAATGGGTTTTGTTAAAGAAAATTTTAATGCTGAGATCTTTGGGGATGAAGTTGAATGAAAAAGCAAACAAAGAAGGAGAGAAAAATAGGTAAAGCTAGCAGACCATGCAAACGATGTGGCCAAGAAGGCGCAATTATTAGAAAATACGATTTGATGATCTGCCGGCAATGTTTCAGAGACACGGCAGGATCACTTGGATTTAAAAAATATGAATGAGGTTTATGAACATGACTTTACTGGATCCGCTAGCAAATGTTCTCTCATCTATTGTTGAAAATGAGAAACGGAGAAAAAGAGAGTGTCTTGTAAGTCCTGCATCAAAATTGATGGGACAAGTACTTAGAGTGATGCAGAAGAACGGATACATAGGAGAATTTGAATACATCGATGACGGAAGGGGTGGAAAAATCAAAATTCAACTGCTTGGGAGAATAAACAAGTGCGGCGTCGTGAAACCAAGATATTCAGTCAAAATTGATGAACTTGAATTCTGGGAAAAAAGGTATCTGCCATCACGTGATCTCGGTACTCTCGTGATTACGACCTCCAAAGGTGTTTTTTCAAGTAAGGATGCTCGAGAGAAGAACACCAGCGGTAGCTTAATTGCATACGTCTATTGAGGAGAGCTGATATTTTGATTGAAAACAAAGTCGAGAGAACCATTGAGTTTCCACAAGATGTAAAAGCGCAATTGGACGGTGGCCTTGTTAACATCACTGGACCCAAGGGAAGCCTCCAAGAAAATCTGTCTCATTTGTCGGTTAAAATATCTCTCCAGAAAAATAGATTCAGTGTTATGGCAACTTGGCCTAAAAAAAGAGAATATTCAATGGTTGGAACTGCAGCGTCATGCATCAAAAATATGATCAAAGGTGTTACCGAAGGGTTCCAATATAAATTGAAGATGGTCCACGCTCATTTTCCAATGACAGTGAAAGTAAAAGAAGACACGAGGGCTATTCTCATAGAAAATTTTACGGGTGAAAAATTTCCTAGACGTGTAAAAA
>JAGLGJ010000123.1 GCA_023144075.1 Candidatus Bathyarchaeota archaeon
TCTTACAATTTCTTCTTTTTTTTTTTGAATAATCGCTAAGAAATTTTAAGAAAGAAAACAATAACTAATATTTAGGTTTAATCGCTTGCTAGTTTTGTTTCTTCTGGTTCTTTACTTTCATCAAGTTCCATTAATAAATATCCAGAATATCCACATTCTTCACAAGTAAATTGTGTTGGCAAAAACCAACCATCCAAGGATCCTAATCCAAGAATTGATGGACTCCCACATTTAGGACAGAATTGAATACCAGATTTTTGACGTTTAAGATTTTTTAAAGTTTCAGCGATATCATGAAATTGCATATCGTAATAGGCTCCTTAATGAACTTCGACATTCGAAGTTGGAAAGCCTTCATCAACTAGAAGTTTTTTGACTTTTTCTCTATGGTCTCCTTGAAGGAGTATCTTACCATTCTTCGCGGTTCCTCCGCAAGCACATTTTGCCTTAAGTTTAGTTGCAAGTTGACTCAGTTCAATACTTTTGGGATCTATACCTTCAATTACTGTTGTTGCTTTACCCCATTTCCTCAGTTCTTTACGTATTATTATGACCTGTTGTTCCATGCTTATTGTGCCGCATACACATAGATCCTTTGGAAGGCCACAAACAGTACATACATCTGTCATAATTTGGTGCTCAAACCTCCTGATTCAAAATAGAACGATAGAATTTGAGAACGAGAACTATGCCAGTTGGAAGATTGATTAAAAATCTTTGACACTAAAACTGCTTTTGTTTCTTTGGGCACATATTCAAAACGTGGTCTATGCAGAATTATACGACTCCCTCTTGATCTCCTTTGACATCAAATGGTTTCTTACCAACCATATTTAAATCTACGTATATTGACCTTTGATAACATTTTACTGTAACATTTTTTTTAGAATCATAGAATAAATCGTATCACGATATTTCTTGATAGAATATTAAGCGTCTATCTCATTGATTGCTTGTAAGGTTTGAATACCAACCCAAATCTTCGCATTTTATTTTTCAATTCATGGGTCAAGTCATTTTTATTTTTATGATACAGCTGTCTTCTAACATCAAAAGCAGAAATAGATTCTTCAGATGACATTCTCAATTTATGGAAGACCTCATCATCAACTGAATTTCCAATTAAAATAAAGTATCCATTAAGATTTCCTGTAAGATTCCGTGCAGTAATAGATTCATTGAATAGGAATCTAATATTTGATTTATGAAGTTTTGTCGCAACATATTCCTCAACATATTTCTTAATATCATCTAGGAGTTCTTGTTTTGATTCAAACTGATCTTTTATGCTCCTAATCTCTCGACATGGAACTCCAGCTGCTAAAGTATATGGAGAAATATCCTTGAGCACTATTGATCCCGATCCTATTATCGAATGATCGCCAATATTGACGTTTGCACTAATGTGTATGCCAGGTGCTAATGATGCTCTACGTCCGATTGTGACAGGGCCTGATTTTCTTTTTACTCTGCCTTCTGTAACCCAGGTGTAATTCATTTCATGAGTATAGATGTTTGTGTAGCTGATTATTACTTCTTGTCCGATGTGTACACGTTCCGTACAGTCAACAAACATGCGTTGACCAAAGTAACTTCCGAATCCTAACAAAAACTCTGAACCTGAAACAAAACAATCTCGTTCAACATAGGAATCTTCTTGAATAGTCAACTTTTTGCAAAAAAATCTCGTATTGTCCCTGATAGTTACTCCATCACCAATTGTAACTTCTCGAAAATTCGGACTCCAAATAAAAGACCCTTTACCAATACGAACTCGTTCACCTATATTGGCACCGAGTTTACGGTATAATGCAACTTTTGGAGCAGAATAGGGCAACCATGATAATGCCTCTATTGTAGGACGCTTTAAATTCATTGTTCAATTCACTTCTATAGTATATTCCCAATAGATATACATGATAATAATGAAATTGTTTGGCAGTAGAAATAAGATTTCAAAGTAGTGGGCATTGATGCTTCCAGGGCCACAAAAGATCGACGTAGTACTTCTTACTAAAAATAGTGAGAAACCTTATCTGAAAATGTGCTTGGAAAGCATATACGCAAACATACCAGTTAGAAAACTAATTGTAATAGATGGTTACAGCTCAGATAATACACTTCGACTTCTTG
Organism: Candidatus Bathyarchaeota archaeon; assembly: GCA_023144075.1. Lineage (GTDB taxonomy): Archaea > Thermoproteota > Bathyarchaeia > 40CM-2-53-6 > RBG-13-38-9 > RBG-13-38-9. The sequence continues at coordinate 2,134 of JAGLGJ010000123.1, forward strand.
ACAATTACCCTAATGTTTCAATAATACAAATGCATGGAAGTCGCGGGGCATCAAGACAAAAGGGTATAAATGAAGTTGAGACTGAATGGTTTGCATTCATAGATAGTGACGTAATTTTATGTAAAAAATGGTATGATAAGATCAGAATAAACATCAACGATTCAACTGGTGCGATATGGGGAGTAGCTATACCAACATCTCCAAGTGATCTTAAACGATGTTTGGCAGTTTCCAAGTTCTACCATAGATCTCTTGGGAACACGATGCTAATAGAAGGAAATCGTAGAGGCATGTTACATGATACAATTATACGCACAAGGCTAGTAAAAGACATTAAAATTCCAAGTGAACTACATGTTTGGGAAGATCATTACCTCAAACAACATATCATCAACAAGGGATTTAGTTGGATCTCTACAAATACAGCTTACTGTCATCATTTTGCTAATCTTACTGCAAGAAACATTCAAGACCTAATTGAATTTGGCAGAATATCGAGAGCCTATGGATACTATAGTTGGAGAAGAATTCTTATATTTGCAATTTTAGGACTTCCAAAAGCATCTTGGATATACGCATTAACTCGAGATGCTGATGTGGCAAAATGGCAGCTCGATGCATATCGAATGATAATTGCAGGCTGGTTATCAAATGAAGCCCGACCAAAAACAAATTGATAATAATTTTAATTTCAAGAATGACCGCCCCAACATTGCCAGTTGTATTCCTGTAAGCGACAGAGAAGCAACATTGAATAAAATGTTAGTATCACTGTTAAAAAATTCATACGAGAAAAATAAAATCACTCTAATATTTTATGATGGTTCAACAGACGGCTCATCTCAAATCATTAAAGATTTTATTAAAAAAAATGGGTCAGAATATCATAAAGTAATTCACGAAAAAGAACCATCCCCATCAAAAGGAAATATCGCTAAAGCCCGAAATGGTTGTTTCAAACTAGCGATAAACACCAATACAAAATATATTTTCAGCATCGATTCTGACGTAGAGATACCACTAAATGCAATTCAAGAATTAGTTCGACTTATTGAGCAGGACCAAGAGATAGGAATAGTATCAATACCCTACATCTATCTCAACGATAATCCCAAGTCACCTAGTTCTCTTCTTGTAGACATCACATTAGGATGTACAATAATATCCAGAAATCTACTTGACAGGATTAACTGGCATATTGATGAGCGTTTTGGTAAGGCAGATGATTTATGGCTAGGATCTCAAGCAGAGAAATTGGGATTCAAAGTTGCTAAACATGAAACTGAAAAAGCCATACATCTAAGAGAATTCAATTATAGAGCACATCTTAAGCATAGATTAACACAAGTTCCAAATTACCATTATTTACTTCTTAGAGATGGATTATTAACCAAACGTCTTAAACGAACCTATGCTTATTATGCCCTTTATTTAATCACCTTAGTATTATTATCAATCGACCTATTATTCGCTATAATTTTTATCCCACTGATTGCTATCGGCCTTTGGCATCATCACTCTCCAAAGAAATTCATCCGCTCACTTTGCACCGGCATAATTATGATTTTGGGATTTATTAATAGCATAATCAGAAATGCATCTCGAAAGATAATTAAGAATTCACCGCATTTCTGAAAATAACAAATATACTCCAGCAGCTATGAAAAACAATAGAAAAAATGGATAGAACCACATAACAAGTCCAGAAGCCCCAAGAACTAGTAAAGCTATAAGATCAAACCAATCGCTATTCTTTTTTGGAATGGATTTTCTTGCATATCCTGCTTTTTTTAATACGATCATTATGATAAA
>JAGLGJ010000124.1 GCA_023144075.1 Candidatus Bathyarchaeota archaeon
GCCTAATGAGTGGGTACTTGGTAGCACACGCTAGAATTACCTGTCAAATAATGAGTTATTTACACATGTTTAGGAAATAGTAATCATATTCCTTCAGTCACAGTCATAGTTAGAGTGCTTCTAACATTACTTAATCTCCTGATCTTGAAAGTAACCAGGTCTTTGAGCTTCTCCAAACTTTCAGCTTCGACTTTCACAATAACGTCGTAGACTCCATACACAAAATGTGCTTCCTTAACATTTTCTATGCCTCTGAGCTCCTTAAGTAATTCTTCTTCTTTGCCTAATTCAGAATTGATTAGAACAAAGGCTACAGGCATAATTTATCAACTCAAATAATTGCGATTATTATACTATTTCTTGATCGAGGAGATAAACTCGTCTATTGGTATCGCAGGTAGACTCATTAATTGTACTGTTAGCGCGCGCTTAGCATAAACAGATAACTTTTATTAGCTAAATGATTCAACTTTTTCGGGGCTATATGATTTGGTATCTCGTTTAGTTATTGTCGCAATAGCTGTAGTCATAATTATTACAGTAGGTGGAGGTTTGTACTATAGTCAAACTCCCATATCTCCAGTTACAACTCCGGAGATCAAACCTACTACCCCTGAAGTCAAACAAGAAACTACTCCAGAAGCTACAAAAGAGACACCTACTCCAGAGGCCAAAAAAGAAACGCCAACAGCAGTAATAGATGGTGAAAGCCTTTACAAGAAAAATTGTTTAGACTGCCATGGAGCGAAAGGAGTTGGTGATACAGCATCTGCTCTTTCAGCAAGTAACGCCAACAGATCAATTCTGGAGAATGGAGACGTCGAGCATCCCTCATTCAAAGATATTCTAACATCTGAAGAGATTACAGCAATAATAGATTATCTCAAATCTTGATTTGTCTTAACTGCTTTTTCAGACATAATATAGCGCGCGCTTATTTTTTCATTCTTTGTGTGTGTGCCTTAGCTGGTGAGAACACCCAAACTTGAACTATCAAATTAGTGTAATGAAAACAGTTTATCCCTGCGATATTTCGGGACAGTATCCCATTGAGCCGGTCATATCGTATGGGTTTAATTTTTCAAGGAAATTTTTTAACTTTGATGATGGCGTCTTGCCTTTGTTCAAGACTTAATTTCTTCTGTTTCCTATTTCGTATCGCTTCTTCCGTTTGATAGACTTCTTTCTCAGCATCTTCGGAGATCTTATCGTGATTCTTCTTGCACTTAGTTTCTTTGCCTTCTTTTTAGCCATAATGACGTTACCAACACCACATTCTATGGATGTCCATGATTTTATCTTTTAGGAATAACATGTATCAATAGACTTCGTTACACTTCCTTTGGTCATAGTTTTTTAGATGCAAACGGACTTAGCAAACTAGAAATTTTATAATATGAAATGAATAGTTTATGTTAAGAGATGAAGTTGTTTTCTCCTTAGCTGGTGAGCACACAATAATAATTGATTTATAATTGAACTCGAAGGTAATCAAAGATGATGTAAAATGTTTCCTTTCGATACTATATGGTTTATTGTTTTACTGATACCTTTAATGATTTGGAACTATTTCTGGAAGATCCCAGGACTATGGTTTTCCGCGAGAAATAACGAGAAAAAATGGTTCATCATATTTGTCTTTGTAAATCTGGCTGGTATACTTGAAATCTACTATCTACACTCAAGAAAATGTTGGCCATTCAAACCTAAGAAATCTTGAGATTCACACTAACATATCATTGCTAATTGTTTCAATGCATAAAATGTTCAGTGATAGTTATTTCTTGTGTGAACGAAACCAGCCTTTTCATTATATTCCTGTGTGTGTGGTTTAGCTGGTGAGAACATCCAAAATTGGACTATTCTAATAGTGTGCTAACAATTGGATGAATCAGAGGGTTAACCGAGAGGTTTTTTTCCTAGCCTAGTATTAATGAGTCGTGGGTATGAATCGATGGATCTTCCAGAATTATTGAATTTGATTCAAGCTACAATAGTATCAGTGGTATTGATTTCAAGTTCGGCCTTGATATGTTTGATTATTCAACATCGCTATGGTAGAATTGTCGATAGGCTTCGGAAGTTAATATCTGATCAACGTGAACTTAGACAGATAGGACATTCAAATAAGTCAACTCAAATACTCGATGAAAAAATGATTTTAGGAAGATTACAGAATATCGATGTCCAGATTGAACTTCTATTGAACAGAGGGTTAAAACTCAAGCGTGCGCTATTGTTAAACTTCTCAGGAGTGTTCGCTTTCATATTTACCTCATTTCTGATACTTATAGGTTCCATCCTCTTTCCAACGATAGTTATCACGCTTGTAGCGATAAGCTTCTTTTGTGGAATGTTCTTGCTATTATTCGGTACAATATTAACAGTAAACGAGATTGCAAATTCATACGATGCAATATCTAAAGAAGTAAAATTTGCTAGGTTTGAATCTTCTGATAAGCAGAATATAATGCGGAGCGCTTAATCGCTATTAGAATTCATGGATGGAGAATTGCTATCTACTTTTAGAAATCTTCTCTTTATGTCTTCTGTCAAATTCATTGAAAATCTCTTGAAGTTTTATTCCTTTAGATGCTAGTAGAATCATTAAATGGAAAATTAAATCCGATTCTTCAGAGACAAGTCTTTCTGAACTTTCTTTTGTTGCCAAAACGACTTCTTCAGATTCCTCAGAGATTTTACTTAATATTTCACTTTCCCCTTTATTCATAAGTTTCTTAACATAAGATCTCTCATCGCCAGTTCGTGATCGCTCAAGTATTATCTCATAAATTCTTTCTAATATCGCAGCTGTTGGTTTTAATTCCTCTTCTTTCACAGTTGGATTATGGAAGCAAGTTTCTTGATTTGTGTGGCAAATTGGTCCAATCTGCTGAACTTTAATCAGAATAGCATCATTGTCGCAGTCAAAAATAATATTCTGAACTAAAGAGAAATGGCCTGATTCTTCTCCTTTCATCCATAACTTTTTTCTTGTTCGGCTCCAAAAATGAGTTTTGCCAGTAAGCAATGTTTGGATCAATGATTCTCTATTCATGTATGCTTGCATCAATACTCTATTATTAGATGAATCTTGCACGATGGCAGGTATGAAGCCGTTGCCCTTCTCAAAATTAACTTTTTCTACAATTTCTTCTGCTTTTTCTTTACTAAATTGTAAGATCATATTTCTATATCTCTGGATTATCTATAACCTAACTGGAATGTCATTTTTCGATATGTAACTTTTAACTTCTGAGATTGGATGTGTTCCCCTATGGAATATTGATGCGGCAAGTGCAGCATCAGCTTTTCCTTCAATAAACACCTGAACAATATGCTCAGGTTTTCCAGCTCCTCCACTAGCTATGATAGGAATATTTGTTGATTCAGAAATTTGTCTCGTTAACGAAATATCGTAACCTGACTGTGTTCCATCGCAATCCATACTAGTTAACAATATTTCTCCACCTTCTAATTCTTCTACTCTTTTAGCCCATTCTATAGCATCAATTCCTGTTGGGATCCTTCCACCTTCAAGATATACTTCCCACCAACATGGCCCCTCGGATGTTTCGACAATTGTTTTTCCCTCATTTTTTTTATAAACCCTCTTAGCATCTATTGCTACTACTATGCATTGTGAACCGAATGCATCTGCAGATTTTTTAATTAGATTTGGTTCTTTAACTGCTGCTGTGTTTATCGATACCTTATCTGCGCCTGAGTCAAGTACATCTCTAATATCTTCTATTGAGAGAATTCCTCCTCCGACTGTAAAAGGTATGAATAATGTTTCCGCCGTTCTTCTAACTGTCTCTAACAGAATTTTTCTTTTCTCATGAGAAGCTGTAATATCCAGGAAGACTACTTCATCTGCCCCTTCAGCATCATAGAATGAGGCTAATTCTAC
>JAGLGJ010000125.1 GCA_023144075.1 Candidatus Bathyarchaeota archaeon
AATTACCGAAAACGCGTAGTGGAAAGATAATGAGAAGAGTACTCAAGCGACTAGTCAGTCATGAAGACGTCGGCGACATCTCAACACTTCAGAATCCTGAAGCAGTTGAAGCTTTGAAGGAAATAGTGGATGCAAAATGAAATAATTACTAATAATCAACTAAAGGGAACACATTTCCTTTTTACCTTTAATGCTTTTTAGAACGTTGAATGATAGCTCAATACCAGACAAGCGTAAGCTATGATTAACACCCTCAGAGAAGAAAATGCAAAAATAAAACCAACATGAGAGGGTAATTAGTGGAAGTATATAATCAAACTGGGGAATTCGACGACGACATCTACTACATTGACACGCTAGCTCATAATATAAAAAAATCAATCGGTGTTCTAGTCTATAAAAATGGCGATGACTGTGTGATCTTTGATTCAGGAATGCCCAATTGCGCAAATCAAATCCTGAGATCTCTAAAAAGTCTAAGAATCGAACAAGAATCTATATGTCACATTCTCTTAACCCACCGACACATAGATCATGCTGGAGCCAGTTCTGATCTTCTTAAAAATTTTTCTCAAGCAAAAGTAGGGATACACTCATTCTCTATCAAGCATCTATCCGACCCATCCAAAATCTATCAAAGCGGAAAAGAACTTTTTAGAGAATTCGCATCCCCTATGAAACCAATACAGCTCTCCTCCATAATAGCTCTAGAAGACAATCAGGAAATTCGTGTTGGCCATAATGTGGTAAAAGCAATCTATTCTCCCGGTCACACTTCAGACCATATTTCTTACTATATCCCATCCAAAAAAACGCTCTACTGTGGAGATGTTATAGGATCATTCAACCCTAGCACAGAAAAAGTCCACCCGACAAGCATATTTCCAAGTTTCAATTACGCAAAATATAAAGAAACAATTGAAAAGATTCGTGCACTAGACATTGAAACAATAGCCTTTTCACATTTCGGGGTTGCAATTGGAAAAGATGTCAAAAAGAATTTAGACAATAGTTTAGCCACACATAAGGAACTTGAAAAAATCGTTGAAGGTTATACTGACAGGCCAGATAAGATGAAACTTATTCAGGACCTCAAGAATGAACTAGAAGAGGCAACAGAGATCTTTCCTCCCCCTGTGCGAGAAATAGCAGCGGAATTCATGGCAAGAGGATTTATCAAAGGCATGAACGTATCCTAAGATAAATAGCATTCACTCAACCGTGCGCTACCATTATTGAAATATTGAAAGAATAGGGTTTCAGCGCTTAACTGGCCATAAGGGAAGAACAGTCTTACCATGTACTTCATTTGTAAGCTCGGCAAACGCAGTATATATCGCCGTAGAACCACATAAAATTCCTTCATAACCTGCTATCGTATGAATCGTAGGATTGTATTGACCTATAGCCAATAGGAAGAAGAGTATTGTCAATGTTACGAACACAGTCAGAATGGCATAGTTCAACCTTGAAGCAGAAATGCTTAACAAAGCTGTAAAAATACCCCACATCATGAGGTATGCAGCCATCCCCGCCTGAGTAACAGGTTGACTCCAACCCATAACAGGAAATACAATTAAGGCTACCAGAGATAACCAGAATAGACCGTATGAAGTAAATGCCGTCAATCCAAACATGTTTCTATTCCTGAATTCCATTATTCCTGCTATTATTTGGGATAAGCCTCCATAGAAGATCCCCATAGCAAGAATCATACTTCCCAACGGAAAGAGACCTATGTTGTGAAGGTTTAACAAGACAGTGGTCATACCGAAACCCATGAGCCCCAGTGAGGCTGGATTTGCCAATCGAACTTCGCTCATACTTTTATAATCCCTCTAAGTGTGCCGCTTTAATAGAGTTAGAACCTTGTTTTAGTCTGCGAAAAAAGTAATTAGAGACTCGGTTCTTTTTACGTTAGGTATATTCCTAATCTTTATGATGGTTTCATCTATGGTTTTAGGGTCACCTTCTAATACAGCTACAACATCAAAGGCTCCATGAACCACATCAGCATGAATTACTCCCTTGAATGAAGATAGACCTGCACTCATCGCATTTCCTTTGGTGATATCCATTTCATGGCCAGTCTCGATTTGAATTAAGACATAAGCTCGCATGAGCGGGAACATTGTTCAGTCTTGAATTTAAATCTAGTGCATGCATCCGATGAATCAATGAAATATTGAGTTGAAACAATCAATAATCAGTATAGGATAGAAGAAATGGGAATTGTAAATAAGAAAAGAAGGAGGAAAAGTAGAGTTTTACTTTTCCATCAATATCCAGATATTATAGGTGTATTTGATACTTCGTTTAGATCTACGAAATCATCACCATCAGCGTCAGACCATTTGAAGACATAGTAAGAGTCTGTGTAACTGCTTATGTTTGAGGAGATAGATTTGAGGAATTTTCCAGCTGCGAATGTTCCTTTCCAACCATAGCCGTAGACTATTAAGACATTATTTCCTGAATTGTCAGTGAAGGATTCTATTACAAACATGTCTTGGCCTGATCTTATTTGTGATGATGTTAGGCCAGTCTCGTCAAGTTTTTTTCCATCAGATGTATACCAATAGTTGACTCCGTCAACATTCTTGTAATATAGAGGGGCGATTTTGTTCTTCTCATAATTATTTACTCCGGCGTTGACGAGTGGACCGCCGAAGAGCACTATAGTTTTTCCATCGAGTTTGAGTTCACCATTGTTAGGATCTACGGTGTTAGTATCAGTGTCAGTTGTTTCATATTGGTCATTTGAACACATGCCTACGAGGTATCCTATTGCTGTCCAATCTGTTACTTTTGCTCCTTGAACTCCAGAAGGTTTTTTGCCTTCATAGTTTGGAAATATGAAGTATACGCTGTCTTTTTCGGAATTGATTATGTTAGAATTGCTTAGAGATTTCTTTTCGTTGGGTGTTTTATTAATTATTTTTATGGTGTCAGAGCCTTCAAAGGGTGTTCCATCTAGTAGTTGACCTGTTACTGTTAGTTCGATCTGGTAGAATTTTCCGTTTGTTTCTCCATTCATCTTGGCGATAAGAGCTTGTACATCGGCTCTGTAGAACTTGACCATACGTTCTATGATTCCGTCATCATCATAGTCTAAGAGATATTCTTCTGTGTTTTTTACAAATCCGTATTTTTGATCAGATACTGCTGGAATATTTTCCAACATTACTGTTTTAAGGTCTATGTTCTCTACTTGATCAGCTAATTGTATGTGAACTGTTATGAATTTGCCTTGGCTCTTCATGTTCAGTGAGTTGGGATCAATGTCTATTTCAGCTTCTACTGCAAGAACTTCAATGGTAAAGGTTTGAGTATCTATTCCATCTGTATTGATTGCTTCTATGGTTACAGAGTGGTCTCCTAATTGATTGTTCGTAGGTGTCCACTCTATTAAACCTGTATTTGGATCAATGGTCATGCCTTTAGGTGATTCAGTTAGTGAAAATGTTGGTTTGGGATCACCGGTAGCTTCAACAGAATATGTGTAGAGTTCTTCAACTGTTATGGATGTTGGGGGTGTTGAAGTTATTTCTGGAGCACCAGCTCCCTCTTCGACTATTATGGTAAAGGTCTCTTCATCTTCTCCTGCAATATTTTCTGCTTTGACAGTTACAAGTTGATCGCCTAATTGAGCTACAGTTGGTGTCCATTTGATTAGACCTGAAGTTGGATCGATAGTCATACGATCTGGAGATTTAGTTAGGCTGAATGTTGGTTCAGGATAACCGGTTGCATCAACATCATAGGTGTACTCTTCACTTACAGTTGTTCGAGTTACAGGAGTTGAAGTGATAGTTGGAGGAATATCCTCAGTTGTTGTTTCAGTTGTAGTAGTATCAGTTGTAGTAGTACCAGTTGTAG
>JAGLGJ010000126.1 GCA_023144075.1 Candidatus Bathyarchaeota archaeon
GCGGGATTTGAACCCGCGACCTCCCACATTTTGAATTATCATATGCCAAGCGGGCATTCGTCGGTCTCTATTGTTGAGTATACCGAACTGAACTACCGGCCCAAAACCATTTCATACGAATTTGACCATCGTATGCATATCGTCTAAGGATGAACGGAGTAGTTAATATCGATTTAGGTTAAGACAACTCTGTTAAAGCTTATCACAGCGATGGGATATCATTTCTTACAATTTTTTTTACAAGATCTTTTCAGAGCAACAATTCCGTTATTTATTGTTGTTGATTCACTCGGATAGATAGTAACCATCATTTCCTTAACAGAGAACTTATCAAAAAATGACCGCCGACAAACCTTCAACATGGCGAGTATCGTAGCCTTAACGCGATCTTTCCCTAAAACGATAAAAAAAATGTATAATGTACGTTTATGTACTGACTAGCCTTATATATGACATGTATGTATGCAATTGGAAAGTCATCAGGGAGAATTACAAATGAGGGATCGTCTTTGGGCAGCCTACAAAACTACTCTCTCTCCAAAAAAATAAAAAGTTGAAATTTCAAGAAATACCCTACGAAAATCCCTTAGATCTCTTTTCCAAACTCACAGATGAATACAAATACCTCTATCTTCTTGAGTCTGTTGAAGGTCCCAAGAAACTGGCACAATTCTCTTTTATCGGTTTCAATCCTAGAAAACTTATTCGAGTAAAAAATTCAATAACAGAAATCATAGAGGGAAAGGAACGATCAGAAATCAAATCCGAAGATCCACTTGAAATCATAAAGAAATCAATTCAGAGCAATAGAACAAGTTTTGATAGGTTCCGTTTTATCGGTGGGGCGGTCGGTTACATATCATATGATGCCATACGTTATTGGGAAGATCTTCCTCATACTTCAAAGGATGACTTGAATCTACATGATATCGAAATGGGAATATATGATGACGGAATAATCTTCGATCATATCCAGAAAAAAGCATACTATTATTTCTTCAACGAAAACAGATTCAAAGAACTTCAGAATAAACTTCAAAAACCAAGCACAATTGAGAAAACTAATCTTCGATTCAGTGAACCAGAACCCAATATAAGCAAAGAAGATTTTAAAGAATCAGTCAACAAGGCTAAAAAATACATATTTGAAGGCGACATCTTTCAAGTCGTATTATCAAAAAGGTACGGATTCAAATTTGAAGGAAGTCTATACAACTTCTACACAGTTCTCCGAAAAATCAATCCTTCACCATACATGTATTTTCTAAAATATGGAGACAGCCAGATCATCGGCGCCAGTCCTGAAATGTTAGTGAGAACAGAAAAGGGTCTAGTAGAAACTTATCCCATAGCAGGTACACGACCAAGAGTTGATGATCCTGAGGAGAATAAACGCCTTGGAAACGAATTAATTTCTGATCCTAAAGAACGGGCTGAACATGTTATGCTTGTTGATCTTGCAAGAAACGATATTGGTAGAGTATCTGAACCTGGTTCTGTTCAAGTGCCTGAACTCATGACTGTTCATCAGTACAGCCATGTTCAACACATAGTATCAAGAGTGATCGGCCGTTTATCATCAAATCATGATTGTTTTGATGCTTTGAGGGTTATGTTGCCCGCTGGTACGGTCTCTGGTGCTCCAAAAGTCAGAGCGATGGAGATTATAGAAGAGCTTGAACCGTCAAGAAGAGGACCATATGCTGGTGCTGTAGGACATTTCTCCTATAATGGCAACTGTGACTTTGCTATAACGATCAGAACCTTGGTTGCTCAAGGTGATAGCGCGTATATTCAGGTTGGTGCAGGAATCGTTGCAGACTCGGATCCAGAAAAAGAATGGTTCGAGACAGAACATAAAGGAAAAGCTCTGATGCGAGCACTGGCTCAGGCAGGTGAGAAGTTCTGAAGGTTCTATTAATCGATAATTATGATTCTTTCGTCTATAATATTGCGCAATATTTGAGTGAACTAGGCGCTTCTCCAATTATCTATCGAAATGATAAGATAACCGTTCAAAAAGCAAGGAATATTCGTCCGGAAGGAATAGTTCTCTCCCCTGGTCCGGGAACTCCAAAGGATAAACGATACTTTGGTAATTGCTTATCAATTATTCGTGAAGCAAGTCCAAAGATTCCTATTCTAGGAATCTGCTTGGGTCATCAAGGAATCGTATATGCCTTTGGGGGACAAATATCTCATGCAAATAGATTGATGCATGGTAAGACTAGCATGATTAGGCATGATGAGCAGGGAATATTCAAAGGAATTCCGAATCCCTTTGAGGCTACTCGATATCATTCTCTTGTAGCTAATCTCTTCAACATCCCCTCCTGTCTCAAGATCTCTGCATACTCGTTAGATGACTGTGAAGTTATGGGAATTCGACATGTTGAACGACCGGTTGAGGGTATACAATTCCATCCAGAATCTATCCTAACCGCTGATGGTAAACAGGTTCTGAAAAATTTCTTGGATAGTGGTCACTAAATTGATCACAGAAGGCATTTCAAAACTCATAGAAGGCAATGACCTGACATCGACCGAAGCAACAGGGATTATGAATGAGATAATGCTGGGGAAAACTACAGAAGCTCAAATTGCTGCTCTTCTGACCGCATTGAGAATGAAGGGTGAAACCGTAGATGAAATAACTGCATTAGCCTCAACAATGAGAAAATTCTGTCACCAAATCCATCCAAGAAACAAGACTAGAATAGTAGATACCTGTGGCACAGGAGGAGACATGATCAAAACATTCAATATTAGTACCATTGCCGCCATCGTAGCCGCAGGTGCAGGGGTCACTATTGCTAAACATGGAAACCGTTCAGTCACAAGCAATTGTGGAAGTGCAGACGTACTTGAAGCATTAGGATTTAACCTTAAGATGCAACCTGACCAGGTCGAAAAGTCAATAGAAAATATTGGCATTGGATTCATGTTTGCCCCTACTTTCCATCCTGCAATGAAATATGCAATTGGTCCAAGAAGAGAGATCAAAATAAGAACTGCCTTCAATATTTTGGGGCCACTGACAAATCCTGCAAATGCAAAAGCACAACTTCTAGGTGTTTATGATAGCCACCTTACCGAACCGCTAGCTCATGTACTCAGTAATCTAGGTACAGAGAAAGCATTGGTTGTACATGGGTTAGATGGTCTGGATGAAATATCGACTATAGGTCAAACCAAGATAACATCTCTGAGAAATGGTGAGATTTCAACCTCTGATGTTTCTCCAGAAGATCTTGGAGCACGCGTCATAGAAAAAAAAGGCATCGAAGGTTCTTCACCAGCAGAGTGCGCATCAACCATGCACAGACTCCTAAATACTAACCGAGACAACGAAAACAATCCAACACTGAATATGGCCATAGTAAACGCAGCAGCAGCAATCTACTTGGGATCAAATGCTGAGACGATCAAAGAATGCATAGATCCAGCTAGGGAGTCAATCAGAAGTGGATCAGCCTACAAAAAGTTGAGATCTCTAATTGAATTTAGCCAGGGAAACATATCTAAGCTGGAAGAAATGGAAAAACATGAATGATATACTAGACATTCTGGCAAAAGACGCAAAAAAAACCGTCGAAAGTGGATATTACAAAACAAATCCTATTGAGAAGCATGAAAATAGCTTTAAAAAAAATATAACCGAAAGTGAGAAAGCTCCTATAATCACAGAGATCAAAATATCTTCTCCTTCCAAGAATATTTCCAAGAAAATCAACATTCTAAATACTGCCAATGCAATGAGCAGAGGTGGCGCCATAGGTATATCTATTTTAACAGAACCTAAGCATTTCAAAGGTTCCCTTAATCACTTCAAGATAGTGCGAGAAAAAACATCTATTCCATTATTAATGAAAGACTT
>JAGLGJ010000127.1 GCA_023144075.1 Candidatus Bathyarchaeota archaeon
CTACACCCACGCCAACACCTACACCACCACAAACTACTACTCCACCACCTACTTCACCTCCTCCAACTGAACCTACACCAACTCAGGAACCTCAGAATCAGACTGTAGGATGCATCATCGCCACCGCAACGTATGGTAGTGCAATGGCTCCTGAAGTATCCTACATGCGTCATGTAAGAGACAATATGATAGGTTCAAATGAATTAGGAAAAATTTTTGTTACTGGATGGAATGCTTTCTATTATTCATGGTCTCCAACAATAGCTAGCATAATTTCGAATTCGGAGACACTTCAAACTCTGACTAGAATTTTGCTTGTACCGTTAGTTGTAATAATCAATTTTACAGCTTTTGTATTTTCTGGTATAGCATTCATCAACTTATCATTAGCGTCTGCTGTTGCATTCTGTGTTGGTATGTCGCTTGGTCTGTTTGTATACTTAATCATGCCAGCAATATTTTTGTTTATGATCTCTAGAAAGATAGTTCTCTCTAAGAAAATAAAGGAAAACAAGTGTTTATAGTGCACCATAGCTTGCAGTGTAGAAGCACATCAAAACTATTAGACACTGATTTAAACAATTATTCAGAACACATCGAAATAACCCAAAACAAATCGTAGGTAGAATAAAATGAAACAACAAAAATGGAACAGCGACAACGTCCCCGATCAGAAAGATAGAGTAGCAATTGTAACGGGTTCTAACACTGGAATCGGCTACGAAACGGCTCGTGTGCTTGCTAATAAAAAAGCCACTGTGATCATAGCCGTACGTAACTTGGAAAAAGGTAATGTTGCTGCAAATCAAATAAGAGCAGGACATGAAAACGTTGATGTCAAAGTTATGGCGTTGGACTTAGCCAATCTAGAATCTGTAAATGATTTTGCTGCAGACTTCAAGATCAATTACACACGATTAGACTTATTGATCAATAATGCAGGCGTAATGTTTCCACCATATTCAAAAACAGCAGACGGATTCGAAATCCAATTAGGAACAAATCACCTGGGCCATTTTGCCTTAACTAGGCATCTTCTCGATCTATTGATGAGTACAGAAGACTCAAGAATTGTTAATCTCTCCAGTACCGCCCAGAAATGGGGAAATATCAACTTTAAGGATCTTCATTGGGAAAAAAGAAAATACAAAACTCGACAAGCATATTACGATAGTAAAATTGCCAACATCTACTTTACATATGAACTGGCTAGAAAATTAAACGAAAATAATCATCGTACTTTGGTTGTTGCTTCACACCCTGGATGGACATCAACAGAACTACAAAGACATTCGGGTTTTCTTAACTTCATGAATAATTTCTTTGGACAGGATATGACCATGGGGGCACTGCCGACACTGTATGCAGCAGTTGAATCGGATGTCAAGAGTGCAGATTATTACGGGCCTTCTGGGTTTATGGAATTCAGAGGCTATCCTAAAAAAGTTGAATCGAATGAACTTTCACATAATGAAGAAATTGCACAAAGACTATGGGATATCTCTGAGGAAGTAACGAAGATTAAGTATGATTTATAATGAAAAAATAAATAGTTTTAATTCCCAAAACGGGGAATCCATCTAGATACTCTTTTTTTATATTCTAAATACTCTTCTCCGAATGCTCTTTCCAGATCCTGCTCTTCAAAAATCGCCAATTGATTATACACAAAGAACACGAATATGTAAGTCACGAAGGATAATATCGAAAAACTTCCGAGAACGAATCCAAGATAGATTAGAAGTATTCCAAGATACAAGGGATGCCTGACATATGCAAAGAGACCTCTATCTATTACACTCGACTGCGTTTCATGAAAAAGCATCTTTTCAGCAGAACGCATTATTGTGATCCCAATAAGGATTAGAGCTAGAACCATTATTAGACGAATCCACAATGATACATAACCTGTAATTCCTATTGAGAACTTGAATACAAAAGAATCCAAGACCAAAATACTGATGAAAACTATCAAACATGTTAATTGCATGATGTGATTATGCGGGCTTTCTTTGCCTAAGAGATGGTCATGTTCTGGAATATGCTTCACCTTCATGACATCTGAGAGTGCGTGCTAGATGTTTACCTTAACCTGTTTCATGAGGTTCTTTATATCCACAATGTTTACACTTGAAATATTCATCCATATGGTCTAAAGTAAGCGTATTCTTACTACACTTGGGACATCTCACGCAACATTCAGCCAATTCTCACTTCAACTTGCAAATTTTCATTAGGTTTGGTATTCATTAAAAAAACATTAAAAGTAATCAGCAAGAATGAAAAAAATTGCACCTAGAATCAAGAGAATCGCCAAGCCTATAGTAATTGCGGTGATTCGAGTCTTTCTCTCACTTTCAGTTAAAAGTCTACGCGGTTGCCCCCATTTTTTATAATTTGCTAAACCAGTTATTGTAAATACTAAACCTAATATCAAGAATATTGGTACAGGCTCATATAATCCAGTTAAACTGCCAACCAAAAATACTGTCACGAATATTATTCCCATAATAAACCAAGAACGATAGTCTGGCTCTTTCTGTGTCCTACCTCTCTTTAGCGCATAGACAACAGCGATAATACCTAAAATAACTATTACAGCCAGTACAGCAAACAACGGAATATTCATAGTAAATTCAACTAAAATATCAAATGGTCATCTATATAATCTATTTTAGCTCATGCTTTAGATACAAAATTCAAAGACATAACAACGACTATATATGCCATTTCTCTAATCGAATCAAGAAACTAATATGATGATATTCATGGCGTATTCCCGATGACCAAAGCATATTCTATTTTAAACGAAAAGAGAAGTCAATTCGATTTTCTTGAGAAATTGGCTCTGGATTTAGGTGCTATTGAAGCTAAAATAATTCCAGCAGAAAACGTAGTTGTTGAAGATAGAGTTGTTCTCAAGTGCATTGCAGGATGTCCCTCATATAATAAGAAACTGAATTGTCCACCTTACGCTCCAACAGTTGATGAATTCAGAAAGATGCTGAAAGATTATCGATTTGCCATGTTAGTCAAATTCAAATCTAATGCTGAAATAAAAAACGAAGACGTAGCCAGAAGTCTATTAAGATGCCAATACGACGAAGAAATTCCAAAAGACCTCAAAGAAGAAGCAACAAAATTTCTGGATGACTGGAAAAAAGATAATAGAAAATTCAATCAAATCGTTCTAGAACTTGAAAAAGTCGCCTTCAATAAAGGTTTCACGTTTGCAGTCGGATTTTCAATCGGATCCTGCTCTTTATGTGAAAAATGCAGCATAGAGAATAAAGTATGCATCTATCCAACTATGACTCGTTTTCCCGAACATGCAGTCGGTGTTAATATGAAGAAGACTGCTGAAAAAGCAGACATGACAATAACTTTTCCCTTTGAAAAGGTACCTGACCCTATAGCACTATTGTTAATTGACTAGATTAACTGCTTTTGTATATTCAAAAGATATTATAATTATGAATCAGTTGTGGGTTAAGGTCTTAGGTATTCTTGTTTTAATTGCTCTAACCAATGGGATAGCGATTATAGCACCTATCATCATTTGACCGATGTTTATAGGTATCTCAACAATAGCTACTACTCCTAGTATTAGTTGCTGGTAAAGAAAATAACCTATCACCATCACTGTTCCACCAATCAGTATTGAGATAATCTGCCAACTTAGATATGGATCCTGTTTCAATGAAATGTACAATATTGTAATTGCTGCCATTGCAGACAATAACATCCAGAATAAGTTTGGAATATTAACCTCAAATCCTAACGGTAAGATTGGCCAAGCAATTGTAATCTCCATCTTTCCAGTATAGTATGTGGATCCTATCAGGTATATGATACAGGCAAACGATATTGCAGCAA
>JAGLGJ010000128.1 GCA_023144075.1 Candidatus Bathyarchaeota archaeon
GCCCCCCCAGAGATTGAGATACCAACAGGAGAAACAATATCGATAGAAGCACCTATGCCAGCCATAGGTATTCCGACAACCGGTGGAGGATTCAAGATCATTTTGAAGGGCGCAAAGATCCAAGCAAAAAAGGTCATAATCAAAGCTCCGAAAAAAGGCAGTTGATCTTGAACATGATTGAAAATAAGAAAGAAAATAAGTTTAAGATAAATCTAGGTACCGACCTTTTAGAATCGTTAAGTAAATTTCAGGAACTTGAACTTACAGATGTTGAGTTAGAAGTTGGTGAACTAGAACTCTGGATTCAACCTGGAGCCGCAACTGTAAAGATCCCAACCAAAACTCCATCTAAACCTACTAAAATCCTTGAAACTGAGTTCAAAACGCCAATAATGAATTATCCAGGTCAAGTTCTAGAAGTAAATCTTGGAGCGACTAAAAGCCAAGGTGGAACAAGATCTACATCACTAAAAATCGGAGGAGAAACGACTCTACCTTTCTATCGCTTCGAATCTAAAATGCCTAATCCACCCGTAATCTCATTCGATGTATTCGACATGAAAATACCTTTGGCCAAACCAGTAAAGACTGAATTAAGCGATGTTCTTGAAGATCCCTCTGCTTGGGCTAAATTATCTGTCGACAAGTTTGGAGCTCAAATGGTCAATCTACACCTCGTAAGCACTGATCCTTTGATAAAGGACACCTCTCCTCAACAAGCAGCCAAAACAGTGGAAGACGTTTTGCAAGCAGTAGATGTCCCTTTGGCTGTTGGGGGTTGCGGAGCTCCAGAGAAAGATCTAAAGGTTTTTGAAAAAGTTGCAGAAGTTGCTCAAGGAGAAAGAATACTCATTAATTCTGTTACATTAGACATGAATGTTGAAAAGATTGCGGAACTTGTAAAAAAACATGGTCACATAGTCATCGCATTCACATCAATGAATCTTGAAGATGCTAAAGAACTAAATCGTAAACTTTTTGCATTACTACCGAGAGACAGAATCGTCATTGACACAACAACGGCCGCATTGGGATATGGATTAGATTATGCATTTACTGTAATGGAACGCGCTCGAATAGCAGGTCTTATGGGCGATGAACAATTACAGAATCCCCTCTCATCCGGTACAACCAATGCCTGGGCTGCAAGAGAAGCTTGGATGAAGATGCCTCCAGAGTGGGGGCCAAGAGAGTTACGAGGTCCAATTTGGGAAACTGTTACTGCACTTACTCTTATGCTTGCAGGCGTAAATTATTTTATGATGATGCACCCTTCCGCAGTTAAAACAGTAAGAGAAACCGTAGAAAACTTGACAAACACGACTGAAACCTTTGATACTGAAAATTATGGAAACTGGATTTCAATGAATACCCAATAAATTCTAGTAAGGTAGAGATTCATTATGTCGAAAAATGAGAATAAAAAGGCTGGAATCAAAGAGATAAGTCCACTCGATATCTACAATCTTCTTCCAAGAACCAACTGTAAGATATGTGGTGAAGAGAATTGTATGGCCTTCTCAACAAGGGTAGTCAATAGAGAACTAGAACTTGAGAGATGTACTCCTTTATTAGAAGAGAAATACAAGAACAATTTTCAAACACTTTGGGATATGCTAAAACCTCCGGTTAAGACAGTTAAGATCGGTAGTAATAGTTCAATATTGAATATTGGCGGAGAATTTGTGATGTACCGCCATGAGTTAACATATTATAATCCAACAGCGATAGCCATCGATGTCACTGATGATATGAAAAAACAAGATTTGATTCAAAGATCTAAATTGATACAAAATTTTATTTACAATTATATTGGACGAAAACTGAAACTCGATCTTATAGCAGTAAGATCTGTTACAAATCAACCAGATAAATTTGCTGAAACCATCAGTAATGTTATTGAAAATACAAACACGCCTCTCATACTGTGTTCTCATAATCCTGATGTCATAAAGGCAGGTTTGGAGAAAGCTATCGGGAAGAGACCTTTGATTTATGCTGCTACAAAAGAAAATTGGTCAAAGATGGCTGATCTTGCGCTTGATTATGATTCTCCTTTAACCGTATCTGCTACAAATGATCTTAGACTTCTCCGTTCACTTACTAAGACGTTAATAGAATATGGAGTGGAAGATCTTGTCCTTGATCCTGGAACAAATTCAGGAGAAGTATTACATAAGACAGTAGATAACTTTACAATTCTTCGACGACTTTCCTGCAAGGAAAATGATGAACTATCAGGTTTCCCACTATTAGGAGCTCCAATATCTGTATGGACCGCAAATGGCGATCCGGAAGAAACAATGAAATGGAAAGAAACTTGTCTTGCTTCAATGCTTATTACAAGATATGCAGATATACTGATAATGCATAGCCTTGATGGTTGGGTATTGTTACCAACTCTCATTCTCCGTAACAACCTGTATACAGATCCTAGGAAACCAGTGGCTGTTGAGGCCGGTCTGAAGAGTTTTGGAAAACCGAATGAAAATTCGCCAGTTATGATGACAACTAATTTTGCACTGACATACTACACAGTGGCCTCAGATATAGAAAAAATTGATTCACATTTGATAGTAATTGATAGTGAAGGAAATTCAGTTGAAAGCTCTGTGGCTGGACGAAAATTAACCGCCGACAAAGTAAAGGAAGCAATAGATAGCACAGGCATCTCCAAAAAGGTCAAACATAAAAAATTGGTGATACCAGGAAGAGCATCGAGAATCAGTGGAGAGATTGAAGAAGCAACCGGATGGGATGTCCTAGTTGGACCTTTAGATTCCTCAGGTATAACAGCGTTTCTTAAAGATAAATGGTCAACAGAGAAAAACTAAACAAATGAACAATGCTAGATAAACATTAAAAATCTATTCCGATGAATTACTAATGAAAATTGCAATTGCAGGAAAAGGAGGGGTCGGCAAGACATTCGTTGCAGGCACTCTTTCACGTCTACTGGCACGTGACGGTTACAAGGTAATAGCTGTTGATGCTGATCCAGCAATGAATCTTGCATACGCCTTAGGAATACCTTCCAAAAAAACTTCTGATGTCATTCCAATTAGTGAGAACAAAAATTTAATTGAGGAGAGAGTAGGTTCAGGACCCATAATCAATCTGAATCCGTCTGTAAATGATATTGCAGAAAATTTTGGCGTTACTGGACCTGATAATGTGATTCTTCTCATAATGGGAACTGTCAGATCGGGAGGTTCAGGATGCATGTGCAATGCAAATTCATTAATTAGTGCATTGATCCGACACATAACACTCCAACGCAAGGATTGGGTTATAGCCGACATGGAAGCTGGACTTGAACATCTTGGACGAGCAACTGTAAAAGGATTTGACGTTCTGATATGTGTCGTCGAACCAGGAGCACAGTCAATTGAGACAGCAAAGAAAATATCAAAACTTGCATCAGACATAAAAATTCAAAATATCCTAGGATTCGGAAACAAGATTAACAATCCCGACGATAAGGACTATATTCAAAAGAACTTTGACGATATGGGAATAGATCTTATTACCTCTGCACCATTAGACAATTCAATCATAAAAGCAGATAGTATGCGCATAGCCCCTATCGATTTCTCACCTGATTCTACTGCAGTTCATGCAGTAATTGAACTGAAAAAATCTCTTGAGAAAAGTCACCTCTAGAACATAATGTGAGCACAATATTCCTATTTATTTTAACCAATCTCTAACCGAAATTCTTTCGTGATTCAAAATTGAAATTAAATTCAGGAATTTCAATCAATATACTTATTCAAGGATCCTATGGTAATCGAATAGCAGAAAATCTGAAAAAAAACTCACCATCGAATTGGAAAATCACAGTATATCAGTTCCCAAAA
>JAGLGJ010000129.1 GCA_023144075.1 Candidatus Bathyarchaeota archaeon
CAAGAATATAATATGATTCTTGAGACCATTCACCCCCGAATAGTCCTGCCCCCATCACAGAATATTGTCGCAGTTCAATATTGTCTTCAGTAAGGTTTGTTACATTAACTCGAAACACAGCATGAGTCGCGCCGGCGAAGTTTCGATCTATCTCCCATGCTGGAGTCCATACATCAAGATTTTGCACTCGATATTGGAAGCTAGGTTGATTCCAAGTAATTTTCATAGGCACATCTTGACCTTCACCATCACTCCCGGTTTCCTCTTCTGTTTCAATAGGTGGTAAGAGCGCATATACTGCTGAGTTACCTCTTGCTGAGACTATTTTTACAATGTAGCTTAATTCACTGTCTACTGGCCCTTCTGTCAAGTTAATGCAATTTACAGTTATTCCACTTGGCAGTTCAGTTGCAGATTTGTTTCCGATTTGATACATTAATTCAGCTGGATTGATGTTATAGTCTATTTCATAGAGTTTCTGTGATTTTTGGTTGCTTGTAGAATTATATACAGTTACCCATAGATCTGTAAGATGAACCATTGTGGTTCCATAATTCTTGATTGTAGCATTTAGTGATCCATCTTCGTCTCTTTGCGCCTCAATTATTTTGAATCGCTCATTTTGGATTTCCCACTCTGAGTATCTTCTTTCGTCAACCACTTGATTGTACTGATCCATAACAGCTGCGTATGTAAATAGTGTGCCGAAGGCCATTAATGACATCGTTATTACAAATATTCCACTTATAGCTGAGGATACGCCTTTTCTTTTTCTCAGCAGTTTTCTCAAATCTTGTAATTCCCCATTTTCTAGAAATCATGGATGATCATTTGTAATTCTAACATCCAGATTTGTAGACATACATGGACATTAATGAAATTGTGATTCCATAATAGACTGTTTCACCTTCATGATTGAAATGTAAATTAATGAAAACTTCATAGGAATTAGTCTCACTTGGTAAACTTTGTAGATCACTACCTCCTGGTATACTAGCTCCAAAGTAGACATATCGCCACTCGCCTGTGGGAATAGTCTGTGAGCTGAAAGCTATAGGACTATTTGGAGTAGAACCTTCATCAAGAATATAATATGATTCTTGAGACCATTCATTCCCGAATTGTCCTGTCCCAGTCACAGAATATTGTCGTAGTTCAATATTGTCTTCAGCGAGGTTTGTTACATTAACTCGAAAAATGGGGGATACATAACCAGAACATCTGTTTATCTCCCATGCTGAAGTCCAATTGCCCATGCCATCTACTAAATACTGGAAGCTGGGTTGATTCCAAGTAATTTTCATCGGAACATCTTGTCCGCTTCCGCCGCATGATCCTTCAACAGCCGAAGGGGTAAGATGATAAATAGCAGCGTTACCTCTTTTTGAAATTATCTTTATCGTGTAGGTTGTTGTTGCCGAGACAGCTTGAGGAAGATTGATCCCCGATACCGTTGAACCACTTGGGAGTTCTGTGGCATTTTCCATACCGACTTCATTTAATATTTCAGCTGGATTAATGAAATAATCGACTGCGTATAATTGTTGCCGATTACTAGTCTCATTTTTGAGTGTAATCCATATGTCAACGATGTTAGTCGTTAATGCTCCAGAATTAAATATTGTCGCATTCAAAGCCCCATCCGCATTTCTCACAGCAGAAATTATTTCAAATTCTTCTTTTTCAATTTCCCAATCCAGTCTATTCCTTTCATTCATAACCTGATTGTAACGGTCTTGATTTATTCCATAAATGTAAAAAGTTGACATTGCAAGAAATGTAATTAGCATCAAGAATATTGCGCTAATAGATCCACTAACTGCTTTGCGGCTTCGAAATTTTCTTAACATATTATAGCGCGCGCTTAGAGTTTTTTCTTGAGGGATCTTTGAGTTTTCTCTTTGAGAGGAGTTGGGATGAATTTATTGATAGCTGAAGAAACGAATTCGTCTCTATCGCAATAAATTTTAGAAATCTCTATTGCTTCATCTATTTGCTTGACCATCGTCTCGGGTAGATGAATTACTTCATATTCATCTTCTATGAGAACTTCAGTTGTTTTTACTATGTTTTTCATGTGCGTTCACTATTTAATTTTCGTAGTGATTGAGTCTTTAATTTAAAGATTATCACAATAATGTATCACTGTTGAGACATTCGTGCCTCATAAGAGGTTTAAAAATCGGCTATCCAAATTTACCCCTTAATTTCAGGCATTAATGTCGCTTTCGATTAAGGATCCTTACTCTCTAGGTCTAGAATAGACTCGTGTGCGGTATGGTGGTTTAGCTGTTTTCAATTCTGCAGGTGGATTAGGATCCAGATGTATAGGCTTGTTAGGATCTTTAATCCTCCATCATAGCGTGCTTATCCAGCCAGAGATCAACGTCGAAATCTGCTCTGGGCAACCAGTTACGTTCCTCTGCCGGTTTCTTGCAGCGCGAGCACTTTCTCTCTTGATTAGTATAGCGTGCACCTATCAGAACTATTGTCATAAGTATGATAAACGCTGGAAATAGAATTGTTGAATAATCGGGTATTAGTTTTCCTGCATTCATCAATAGAGTATGAAAAACATTTGCGACATAGTTTACTGCAAGATTGAGACTCTCTTCTACTCTGGCTTTGAATTGCTCATTATTCCAATAATAATTGTTGTAGCGCGCACTATCACGTTAAGTCTAAGTATAAAATGAGTCGTAAGGGTAATCAAGAAGTTTTTGTCAGCCTAAAAATAGACAGGAAAATGTTTGATATTTTGCGGTTGTAAAAAAATGTAATTTTAGGTCAGGTCTTCCGTACTTTTGTCAGTGTAATATCCGCATTCGTTCAATAGTTTTCTAACGGCTGCTTTAGCGCGCGCTGATAAATGCAAATATTTATATCACCTATTAAGTAACATACATGACACACATATGTATCACTATACATCTCTAACCATAGACATGTCAAGTCCGCGTTAAGATCCCTGAAACAAATTCGAGTGAAGAAAGAAATGACCCAAACAGAAAACAAAGAATTTCAGAAAAAAGAGAGAATTAACACTGGCGATATTGAACATACCAAAAAAATCGCAAAGAAACATATGACTGTTCGAATTCCGAAAGGGATCACCGAAGCCATAGAAGATTTTCTTGTTACCGAACAAGCAGCAAAGATGGGTTTCGACAGTAAAGCCGACGTGGTTACAGCAGCAGTAAGAAGATTGTTAACCGAATATGGATATTATGAATTTCAAAGCAAAACAGAACAGATCAAAGAATCAATAAGTCATAATGAAAAATAGCTAAGATACCATAGCCATACACCCAAATTATTTCCTATTTTTCCACTTCACAATCATTGAATCAAAGCCAGCCTAACAATCTATATACCGAATCAAACCCTATTCCCCAATCACACCATAACAATGAAACGTGTCGATACCAACAATGACCCGCCCCATCAAATTTATCAAAACTTCAAGAAAATTTTCTCTTCACACAATTATTCTTGTTTTCTTGATATTAACAACAGTAACAATTAGTCAGCCTGTACCAGCGATAGCAGAAACAGAAGGTCAACGTTGGGGACTATTGATAGGCATATCAGATTATGAGCCATCAGGACCTGGTGGACCAGATCTAAATTATGCCGATGACGATGCAAACGACATGTATCAAGTTCTAACCACTGAACACGGATGGAAAAATGAGAACCTAATAAAACTGGTCGACTCAACAGCTACAAAAACAGGAATACAGAATGCTATAGATGAATTTGCAAATAAAGTAAATCCAAATGATCTATTTCTCCTATTCTACGCTGGTCATGGGAGTTACAT
>JAGLGJ010000013.1 GCA_023144075.1 Candidatus Bathyarchaeota archaeon
GATTATGGCGCTTACGTTAAGCTTGACGAATATAATGATAAAGAAGCTTTGGTACATATATCAGAGATGGCCACCACATGGGTCAGGAATATAAGAAATCATGCAAGAGAAGGACAAAAATTAGTCCTTAAGGTTCTTAGAGTAAACACACAGAAAGGACAGATCGATCTCTCTCTTAGGAGAGTTACAGGTAGAGATAAAACAGATAAACTGCTTGACTGGAAGAAAAGTAAGAGAGCTGACTCAATTTTTGGTCTAGCTGCAGAAAAGATAGGTTCAGACTCAAAAAAGGTCGACGAGATAAAGGACAAGGTATTTGCAAAGTACCCCAACACTTTCACTGCTCTAGAGGTTTCTGTAGAAAAAGGAGAAAAAATATTCGAGGATTTGGATATCGAATCGGAGTGGGCTTCAACTTTAACTGAAATTGCAAGACAAAAGATCAAAATAGATACAGCGATCGTGAAAGGTACGATAGAGGTTTCCAGTACAAATCCAGCTGGAGTCGATGATGTAAGAAAAGCATTAATTAATGCAAAAAAAGTTGAGGAGCCCAGCGGTACTCAAATTAATGTGTACAGTATTGGAGCTCCTAAATATAGAGTTGAAATTACTGCAAAGAATTATTCCATCGCTGAGAAGACACTTGAGGGAGCTGTAGAGGAAGCGATAAAAACAATAAAGAGTCTAGGCGGAACAGGACACAAGATAAATTGAAATGGCAAATTCGTCGATGCAACAAATGTAGAGAATATACATTAAATTATATTTGTCCAAGATGCAAAACTGAAACAGAAACACCTATTCCACCAAAATTCTCGTTGCATGATAAGTACGCAAGATACAGAATAGAAAAATTAAAAATTCATGAAAAAAATAATGAAAACCAGCACGAAGATAAACAGAAACAATCATAGGGCCAAGTTCGTGCTCACGAAACAAAGAAAAATGGATTTTCTGAAATGGGTCTCAGGAAAGAATATTAGCTATATATCTTGATTAGATCTCAGTTATCACTCCGCCAGAGGTATTTCGTGTACTGTAACCACTAAGGTTTCACTTATCATAGGTGCATACTCTTCTGTACCTGCCCATGATGCACGGACATAATAGACTCCTACATCCTCAGGAGTCCATGTAGGTGTCCAGATACCCTCAGCAGGTTGTCCAACTATAACGGGTACCCAAGTCCTGTTGTCTAAACTAGCTTCGAAATTTACTAGTCCAACTGATAGTGGGGGACTTATTCTTACATCCACGCTAACATTTTCACCAATACTTATTATTGTAGGTTCTACAATCAGTCGCACATGTGGTTCTCCTTTTAGTACTTCTAATTCTTGCGCCGAACTTATACTTGAAGCATATTTATCTGGAAGCCCATCAAAACTTGCCCTAATGAGAAATTGTCCTACGATTGTTTCCCAGACATAGCTGTAGGTTCCGTTTTCCGCAGTTTCGACAGATGTTAGAAGACCCCAAGATTGTCCATTATCATTAGAAATTTGCAGATTGACTGCCTGATTGCCTAAAGGTTTCGATTCTTCATCTAATAGATCTCCTGATATCTCAATAGACTCGGGATAAGTCACATTATTGCTTGGCAAATTAAGAGTAAGTTTGGTGGGGGTTAGATACTTTACTTCATAGACTAACACGAATTTATTGGATGAGAAGAATACTGGCACAAAGAATTCGTTTCCTGCTTCTTGAGAGTAGGCTCCAGCCATTAATAAGCCGAGTAAAGTTGAGGGTAAAACTCCTTTGTCATCCACTATTGTCGTATTAGATATCTCCTTATCAGCAACAGTTAGAACACGGTCATATCTAGAGTAAGCTGTCTCACCCTCCTCAACTCTTCTGCTGTAGAAATGTACTGTTTCTTCATCTATGGTTGATCCATTGCTAATTCTAGCCATCCAATACCATTTGCTATCTTCCCCGTAGCCATAGTAGCTTACAACATTGTCTTGCATATACCATGTTACGAGTAATGCAATATGAGTCACACCATATTCTTTGAGTATAGGCAGAGTTGCGTTATGATCAGAAAGGAAAGTCCTTCCGATCAAAGATATTTGTGTAGTATTCATAGTTCCATTATCAGCTAGAGAACGTCTATCACCTACAGCCGTTATCCAGTATCCATAGTCCCACCATGCAAACACGACAGAGTCAACATCAGTATTATCTTTCATCCAAGTCAATGCCTCCAGCCAATCTTGAGGATTTTGCTGGATAGTGGGCAGGCTTGAAGTCACAATTGTCGGTGGAGAATAAGCTGCACGAATACCATTACCAAATGTTGGTGAAATTATCAATATAAGCACAAGTAGTATTGCAACACCAAATTCTTTACCTACTCTAGTTGTGAAGCGAATTCTCTTCTTAGGAAATATCACTGTTTCTTTTATAATATCCATGGCGGGTGTTGCAAGCTCATATATTGTGATCGCCGCCAAAAGTGCGATTGCGGGAGCTAGTATCAATGAAAGCCTAACAAGTGAGGCTGCAAAATACATTGCGGTAATACCAAACAGTATAATGAAGATATCATTGTCCCTCCGGCGTTGAGCAGTGAAATAGAAGCCTAATATCCCAAGTAGAGTCAACATTCCAAACTCAGAGTAGAAAGAAGCCCATGTAGCCATTCGATGCTCGGCCACAGATTCAACAATAGGCATATTAATCCTAGCTGCTGGCTGGATAACTGCCATGAATTTCCCGCCTATTTGGGTTATCATACCATATTGCAATAATATGTAACCGATGGCTACCAGAAGTGCCGCAGCAACAAATATACCTCCCAGCTTCGTTACCCTAGTCTTCGCTCTTCGAGAAAATTCATAGCCACAGAGAATCAAAAATATTCCAGGTATAACAAGAGTTGTCCATTCTTTGAGTGCTTCAAAGCCAAGTTGAGGAATTTGTCCCATGATTAAAAATGCAATTCCAAAAGTAATACCATAAGATAAGATGAGGCGGCTAGAGTATCTTCCTAATATGACAAGTACAAATGAGAAAAGAGCTATTAGTGAAAGTGGATAGCGATAGGCTCCCCATCCTGATGCAAGGTAGCCTAAAGAAACCCCCGCCAAAAGTGCACAGATTATTGTTGATCTGTAAGTACGTTCTGGTGAAATTGCTCTCAAGTAGAAATAAAATGAAAGAATCATGGCAAATATGCCGATTGTCTCAGTGTCGAAGAATCCAGCGGCGCTTCTGAATATATACGAACCGCTAAAGGCTAGAAAAAGGCCTGCTAGGATTGCGGCTCCGCGTCCCCATAAATCCTTGGCAAAAATATACAATACAATACATGTTGCAGTACCGAATATTATCGGAAATATGACTGTGAGCTCAAGCACAGATATTTGAATCCCAATTGAACGCACGAATAAATATATTATCGCAGCAGTGAACGCTAGACCAGGATAAGATTGTGTTGTCATATCTCGTCCCCAAGGATACCAACTCATATTATCATACCAGCTGAAAAACGAGGCAAAACCATTATTGACAACATGTTCGGTTATTCGATGTTGCAGATACGGATCGAACTCACCAAGATATACTCCCCACCTTAAGGGTAGAGAACGAAGAAGTGCGGCAGCTACAGCAACCACTAAAATACATAGAAAATTCAGATATGACGCCTTTGGTATGGAAGTGAGATACGTCTTAAGCCTATTAATTAATGAGGTGCCTGATTCCTTCATTGAACCAAGCACGGAACCATGTAAAACACCTTCGGATCTCGACAACAGCCATTCCTCATTAACTCTAACGGGAGATTTGCATGAACCTTATTTGTGTTATGGTTAAATTAAGAGTTCCCTCTGAAGCTAAAATATAAGGACTGTCGCGTGTTTAAGGTGTGAGTTGCACAAATTGGCTAGGCGATGTATTGGTAAAATACCACAGAATTATTCTTTCAGTAAGATAGAAAAGCGAACTCTAGGAGCTTGGAATATAAACCATATCTACCAAAAGGTTAAACAGCAACTCAAAGACCAGAAAAAATTCTATTTCCTGGATGGCCCACCTTACGTAACAAATCCTCCCCATGTTGGAACAGCTTGGAATAAAATATTAAAGGACGCTTTAATCAGACACCGAAGAATGTTGGGGTATAATGTCAGAGATCAACCAGGTTTTGATTGTCATGGACTCCCAATAGAAGTGAAGGTTGAAGAAGATCTTAATATAAAAAGTAAGAGGGAAATTGAAGAATCAATAACTATATCAAAATTTATTGAACACTGTAAACGTTATGCCCAACAGAATATGAAAATCCAGACGAAAATCTTTAAGGATCTAGGAGTCTGGATGGATTGGAATAATCCTTACCTCACATTCAAGAACGAATACATTGAGTCTGTATGGTGGGTAATCAAGAGAGCAGACGAAAAAAAATTACTTCAAAAGGGTATGAAAGTTGTTCACTGGTGTTCACGTTGTGAGACAGCTCTATCTGGATATGAGGTCACAGATGAATATAGAACAATAAAGGATCAATCGATCTATGTGAAATTTCCTATAGAAGGTAAAGAAAATGAATTTATACTGATTTGGACGACTACTCCTTGGACGCTACCAGCTAATCTTGCGATAATGGTGAATCCAGGACTTGACTACACAAAAGTCAAAGTTGGAAATGAAATCTATATTCTTGCTGAATCGCGACGTAATACAGTTCTTGAGGGGCATCCTCAAGAAATCATAGATACCTTCAAAGGTAAAAAATTAGAGGGGTTAAAATACAAACCACCTTTACTAGAAGAAGTCATAATTCAATCTCAACCTGAACTCCGCGACACGCATTTGATTATCTTAAGTAAAGATTATGTTTCTGCAGAGGAGGGAACCGGATGCGTTCATTGTGCACCAGGTCATGGAGAAGAGGATTTTGATGTTGGACAGAAAAACAAACTTCCAGTTATAAGTCTTGTTGATCAAGCTGGAAGATTTACACATGACGTTGGAAAATATGCTGGGTTATATGTTTTTAATGCAAACTCAGTGATCGTTGAAGATCTTAAACTCAAATCTTTGTTATTTAGGACATCTTCAATTGAACATTCGTATCCACACTGTTGGCGTTGCAAGACACCTTTGATCCTAAGAGCTACCGAGCAGTGGTTCATCAAGATCACAGATTTGAAACAAAGATTGTATGAAGAGAATGAAAAAGTAAAGTGGAATCCTGAGTGGGCTGGAAGTAAAAGATTCAGAGACTGGCTGCTCGGGGCAAGAGACTGGGTTATATCCAGACAACGGTATTGGGGAACACCTATGCCCATCTGGATCTGCTGTGAATGTGGTAGAAGAAAGGTCATAGGTTCAGAAAAAGAGCTGAGAGATAGAGCTAGAAAAATAGGATCGAAGATTGAGCTGCATAGGCAAGATGTCGATCCAATTGAGCTCAGTTGTGAATGTGGTGGAACTATGAGTCGAATACCTGACACCGTAGATGTTTGGATGGATTCAGGTGTATCTTCTTGGGCTTGTTTGAATTATCCTCGCGATGAAATGGAATTCAAGAAATGGTGGCCTGCAGATCTAATTGTTGAAGCTCACGACCAAACACGGGGTTGGTTCTATTCGCTTCTCGGAGTCGGTGTTATCGCATTTGATGAAACTCCTTACAAAGCAGTTTTGATGCATGGTCATACTTTCAATGCAAAAGGTGACAAAATGAGTAAGTCTGCAGGAGATTTCATCTCACCTCAAGAAATTGTGAAGAAATATGGAAGAGATTCCTTTCGTTTCTATGAACTTCAACGTACAATATGGGAAGACTTCAACTTCTCAATATCAACTATTGAGGAGACATTTAGAGACCTTAAGGTAATATGGAATATCTACGCTTTTGCCAGTATCTATATGAACCTTGACTCATTCCAACCCGAAAAATACACCATCGAAAAGAAGACTTTACGACAAGAAGACATATGGCTACTCTCTAGGACAGAAAGCTTGAAGCTCCTTGTAAATAAGGAAATGGAAAACTTCAATGTACATAAGGCTGCTAGGATTCTGAAACAGTTTGCAGTAGAGGATCTCAGTCGATGGTACATCAAACTAGTTAGACGAAGATTCTGGCAAGAGAAAGAGAGCCTTGATAAATTAGCTTCATATTCAAGTCTTTATAATGCCCTTAAAACATGGCTTCTCCTAAGCGCCCCATTTATACCATTCTTCACGGAGGAACTTTATCAAAAGATGATAAAACCTTCAGAATCAAAACCCTATGAAAGCATTCACATGAGCCCTTATCCTAAGCCCAATACGGATTGGATTGAACCCTCATTAGAAGAGAATATGGAACTCACAAAAGAATTGATAGGTGCAGCTCTTAGCGCAAGACAAACTGCAAAAATAAAACTAAGACAACCGATCTCACGAATAATAATCGTAACAGATGATCCTACTGTCAAAAGAGCAGTTAAGAAGTTAGAGCAAATAATCTTCTCTCAAGCAAATACGAGAAAAATTGAATTCGTGAATGTTGATGAAGAGGAGAAGTTTAAAAAACTCAAGGCAATACCGAACTACAAAACGTTAGGACCCACGTTCAAGAAAGAAGCTAATCTTGTTGCAGAGTTGATAAAGAAACTCGATGGAAGAAAAGCGTTTGTTGAAATCAAAGATAAGGGTAACTATGACATCGAGTTTGAGGGAAAACATTACACATTGAACTCAGAGATGATTACGTTTAGGGAGGAGATGGCGGAGAATTTCGTACCTGGGGTATTCAGCAGAGGGCGAGTTTATGTTGATGTCACAATGCCTAAGAAACTTATCATAGAAGGCTTATCTAGAGATGTTGTACGACGGATGCAAGAGATGCGGCGACAAATGAATTTGCCTGTCGATGCTTATGTCAATGCATATTTGATCTCTCCTCGTGAAATAGAAACGTCTTTGATAAAAAGAAAAGACTACATCGTAGAAGAAGTAAGAATAAAGAAGTTGAATTTTATCAGAAAAAGATCAAAAAAGACTCATGTTGATCTTTGGAGAGAATGGTTGATAGATGGCAGTAGCTATTTCATGGGACTTCAGAGGATTGTGAAAAAGAAATCAAATCGGTCCAAGAGATCTAATCGACGAACGAAACGAAGATCATAACAAACTAACTTTAGTCATTAGTTTATCAGACTATCTCTGTTATTCCTCCACTTGTGCTGGGAAAATATCTACCGTGCAGCCTAGGATATAGTCCAAATTGGTATGAGTTTTGAGAACGCTTGTTCAAAGATAGCCTCTGCCATCTTAATATATCCAGCAGTATTAAGGTGAAGACCATCGCTTGAATACTTCTTGTCCAACTTATTTGTATCTAGGGCTATTGTAGACGCAAAAAGGTCAACACATGCAATTTCATTATCGAAGCAATAGTCCTTTATCATTTCGTTAAGTTCTAGTCTAGGTTTTATCAAGGTTTCCAGACCAATAATTGATGGAACAGTACAAGCTATTACTTCTATTCTTGCAGAAGACGATTTATCATACATTTGAGTTAAATTATCCATAATCTCTTCGGGCTCTATCGACCAACCTATATCATTAGAGCCACCCAGTATTGTCGCATAAGATGGTTTCACGGATAACACATCACTGTCCAGTCTTTGTAGCATATCTCCTGTTAATTCTCCACTGACTCCTTTGTTGTAGAAGATTACGTTCAATAGCTTTAGCTTGTTGATTTTTTCCAAAGCAGTGTCAATCATTTTCTTAAGATGATCTGTATATGGGGTCATCTTAGGTAGAGGTGAGCCCGATGTTGGAGATTGATATCCTGTAGTCAGGCTGTTACCAAAAGCAACTACTAAAATTTGTTTTAATTTTACCTCCTTTTTTGTTTCTGAGTCTGCTTGCTCTTCTAGTTTCCCAGATTTACGTGGTGGCAAAGTTCTATTTTCCCTCAAGTAGAAATCCAATCAAGTTTTACAAATATTTATGGATATTCCATTTTACTAGATTATTGAAACATGAGACTTGAATGATTTATGTTGATAATTTTATCCTCTTAAAGAATATGAATTAGTAACCCCTTGCCTAAAAGAACTCAACGCGCGCTAATCCATAGATTCAATAGTAGCAAAAATTGATATTAATTGAAGTCTGATAAATTCATTAAAGGAAAATTTGTTTGATATAAATCTGAAAAATAAAAAATGTCGGGGTATAATATCTTGACTTCTCTGGATAGGATCTACCTGCAAATACCTGAATTCTCTACTGATGATATAATATTGGCAATTATCGTAATAGTGGTTGTAGTCACCCTGATTATCATGGGCATGTTAATTCTTAATAGAAGACCAAGTCGTAAATCAAATTTACGACCTCGTGGATTAGACTTCAAAAATTATCCTTATGATATGCATATGAGCGCTGATGGATCACCCATAGCAACAGTTCTTGAGATGTTGAGGAGAGATTTGGAAGACTTGTCTATAGCCTATTCTTCTGGACATCTCAAAAAAAGAAATTATCAAGAAAGAGTGGTAGAAATTAAGAAAACACTCCAGGATCTGAAGGAACTTAGAGAGATCATTCCCGAAACCAAGAAATGTAACAGATGTAATACCGAAATCCTAAGAGACGCCTCATTCTGTGACAGATGTGGTACAAAACAGTCCTGACTAGTTGACTTTCTTTCTAACGTAAACATATAATCTAAAATTGTAGACTATCTCGAAAAAATCAAATAGAGAATAAGCATTATCTTAAAGATTGCACTGTATCCAAATCAAAGAGGTTTGAAAGATTGTCTATTGATCTTTCATGTGAAATCTGCGATGTTACTTTTAAAAATCCGTTTATACTTTCATCAGCTACTCCGACAAAAACTGCTCGAAATATTTCGAGAGGAATTGAGGCTGGTTGGGCAGGAGCTGTAATGAAGACTTTGGTTCCTTTAGAATATGCAAGGGTATACCCTAGGCCACGTTTCAAAATATATTGGCTGAAAGATCAAGGAGCCTATCCAAAAATAATACCTCGTTCATTCTCGATAACAGATATCGAAGAGGGTTCACATCTAAATCCAGAAGATTATGTGAAGGAACTCGATAACGCAAAAAAGGCCGTTGGAGATGATGGTGTTATTATTGGAAGCATAACTGCTGGTGATATGGACACTTGGCAAAAATACATTGAGCTAATAAATGGCTCAAGGGCGGACATTTTAGAGTTGAACTTTTCCTGTCCTTATGCCGGAGAGCCAGGTACTAAGAAAAAGGGCGAGAAATTAGGTTGGACATTAATGTATATGGCTGAAGATGTCTTACGACTCGCAAAAAAAACATGTTCGATACCTTTTACTCCAAAAATTTCCTCTCAAACAGGCGAAGTTGATGATTGGGCTAAGAGATTTGAGGCTGCTGGTTCACCATGTTTGACATTATCGCATAGGATCTCGACACTTGATGTTGATATAGAATCAGGGAAACCCATACCTTTCGGTTGTATTGGAGGCTTTGGAGGCCCTTATTTGATAGGGTTCTCTTTGAAGTGGATTGCTAAAGCTGCGCCGAAGGTTAATGTACCTATCATAGCTTGTATGGGGATGCTCGAGTGGAGTGATACGATAAAGTACATTATGGTTGGAGCCTCAGCAATACAGAGCTGTTCAGCTGTCATGGTCCAAGGTTATGATGTTGTCAAGCATTGGCTCAAAATGATTAACGATTACATGAGAGAACATAGTTACACATCAATAAAGGAATTAAGGGGAATTGCTCTGAATCAGATCAATCCTCCTACAATGGTAGAGAGAGGGAATGAAGGTGTGTATGCTGTTGTTGATCGATCTAAATGTACAGGTTGTGGAATATGCAAACGTTGTTGTTTCTATTTTGCCATAGATACCAAAGAGGGAAAAGCAGAAATTAACCTGAAAAATTGTGACGGATGTGGACTCTGCCATGAAGTCTGTCCAGAAAATGCAATAGTTGCAAAGAAGATAATGGAAAAAGACGCTTATCCTAGGCCAGACTCTAAATCATACCATGGACATTATATGCCAAAATTAAACTCTAAACAACAAGAGATCTGTAGACTCTCTGAGGAATAAAAAAAGTAGTTAGAAAATTGTCGGTTTTTTCATTTCTGTTCGATTATAGTTTTTAGGAAGTCCCCATATTTGTTGGTATCCATTAAGGCCGATAGTTCCTGATCAAGGTTTGAAGGTTTGATAATCGCCACCCATCCATCACTATATGGACTCTCATTTACACGCTCTGGATTGTCAGGTAGACTAGTATTGACTTCAATAATGTCTCCTGATACTGGAGAGAAGAAATCTGAAACAGCTTTAACAGATTCCAGTGTCCCGGCTGGTTTCATGTACTCAACTTTTGAATCAACGTTTGGAAGTTCGACAAAAACAACTTCGTGCAACGCTTTTTGAGCGTAATCGGTTATACCCACTCGACATTTGTCGTCTTCAACTTTGATCCAAGTATGTTCCTTCGTATAAAATAATCCTTCTGGAACTTCATAATCATTGATCTTCAATACTCAATCGCATCTCTTTAATTTTTAAATTTGTAATAATTATTAACAGTATATATCAGTGTCTAAAGACTATTCGCTCTCCATTTCGACTGGCGTTATTTTGATTGACTCTATATTGAAAGCTAATTTTTTCCTACAATTTGGACATAAGCCGCCATGCTTATGAATAGCCTCTAGAGGAGATTCAAGTTCTAGGCCGACATATAGTTCATGCGTACAATTGCTACAATATATTCGCTGAGGCAAAGATTTGACCCTTGAAAAAGAAAGCAATGAACATATTTCAACTTTAAGTCGAAAATCAATATGTTTACAACCTTTACTTCTAAGAACTTATAACTATGATGTGATACTGCAAGGTCATGGTGGCAGACTTGAGTGGGAAGACTGGAAGTATTAGTTGGAAATTTAATCGATTCCTAAGTAATCTTGCTTTTAGATTCAGAAAATTTCGTCTGCCAAGAAGAATTATGGGTAAACCATCACTCAATATTATTACAATAGCTCTAATGGCGTTTGCAATCTTCCTTTTATCTGGAGGATTATATACCATTGTTGAAATTATGTCTGGTAGAGCCTTAACCATGATACCGTCAGCTAGTGGGTGGACATTCATCTATCCTGGAAGCCTCAATATGCAAACAATAAACGAGAGCTTGATTTCTGGAATGCTTTACTTCTTGGGAGCCACTGGTTTCTATTTAGTACTTAGAAGTGTGAAATTAGCCTACCGTCCACGTCAGGCATACATTACATTAATAATCGGATTAATGTTAGTCCTTCTGATTGTTTATTACACATCAATATTGCTACAAGCCAAGATGGGCGGCTAGCTTTACCACCAATGTCTCTTCACTCCAAGTCGGTATGCGAAAAAATTCGCCAATAGATGCATCGGAGGAGTGAAAACTATCAGTATAATGACAGTGCCAAAACCTACTTGTTGAACTGGATAAGTAAGAATCAATGCGCCTAATATGAAATCGAGTTGATCGAGTATAGGAAAAGGTTCTCCAGGTTTAAAGTCTATTCTGCGTTTTATGAAAGACCCTAAAAGATCACCAAGTAATGCACCAAGTGCGGCAAGTGCGCCGATAAGAAATATTCCAGGACCAAGAAATATTTCTTCAGCTATTGCTGCTAGGATACCTAGGATGAGGGCCATTCCAAATCCTCTGAAGGTTTTGTTCGCTCCAAAGATCCTTTTGCCGTCAATAAAGTGGAAGCCGAGATCCATAGGTGGCCCTCCTCTAAATAGGGTGGGCAAGGCGTTAGCTATGTATGCTGGTATCGCTATGTAAATAGCTTGAAGAATATCTATCTCGTTTATCAAGTTGTAAATATCCCTTAATTAGATTGGTGAAATTTGAAAATCTGTCAAGCCTTCTTCCATCATTTTTAAATAGCATCTATTTTTGGTGACATCTTGAGATTGGAAAGTATCAAGTCTAGCTTCTTTTATTTTATGTTCGGCTGTTGATCTGAGATTTAGAATTGTCTTAGGCCAATGGAATAACGTTCGACGTGCTACTGGTTCTATTCTAAATCCTATATCATCTACTCTTGATCTTACTTGACTAGTTATGAGGACCACCAAATCATATTTTGATGCTAACTCAACAAGATATGCTAACTGTCGATTTAATTCACGATTAAGACTAAAGTTTCCTTGTGCATTGCCTAAAGATGCTCTATATAGCGAAGTCACAGTATCAACAACAATTAATCCAACCCTTTTTGTTAGGTAATTTTCGAGATTTTCCACTATACGTGATTGCTCTAAAAAAGACTGCGGGATAAAGATGAGTATATTCTCAAGAACATCATCTTGACTTGAGCCTATAATTTGAATTAATCGTTTGTGAGAAAAAGATTGATCCGCATCAATATAGAGCGTTTTCCAATTTCTCTTCGAGGCTGAAACCGCGCATTGCAAACTTATTGTAGTTTTCCCAGTTGACGCCTCTCCATATATTAAACTGAGATATCCTTTTGGGAAGCCCCCAATAAGCAATCTGTCTAAAGAAGGTGTAAGAGTCGAGAGAGTGCTCATCTTTCTACAGCCACCGTTTTTACTTTCTAAGAAGGATCCTTTTCAAGCATAACTCATCTATATGTTTGATGAATAAAATCTAACATTTAGTTTTTACATAAATTGAATCTGTCTAGAATTAAGGGCCTAAAAGTGGAGCACAATTGAGATTTCTAATTCAATCTGGAAAGACATTATTAGTATCAGGGCCGGCCTCCTTGAAATTGCAAGAGGGGGAAGCAAATGTTTTTGGAGCTCCATTTAAACCACAACAAAGACTGATAGTCAAAAGAGAGAAACAGTTCGCTATTGAGATTGTAGAAGAGTCAATAATTGAGGGGGATTTTGGTGAAAGCGCAACCTACTTGGAGATTGATGATACTACAATCCCTGAATCATGGTTTGAGGCTGCTAACACATTTCAGAAATCCAATAATAAAAAATTACTTGTTATAGGTTCTACCGATACAGGTAAAAGCACTCTCTGCACGTTTCTAGTCAATCATATTCTTAAATTCAAACAAAGTGTGGCACTTCTTGATGCTGATATTGGTCAATCGGATCTAGGACCTCCTGGAACTCTAGGATTAAGCATTATCAATAAACCGTACATCGAATCAGATAATTTGAACTTAGATTCAATGATCTTTGTTGGTAAGACAAGCCCCTCCTCAGTTACTGAGAAAGTTATCAATGGAATTTTGAAGCTTGAAAATTCCGTCCAAAAAGGAACATCAATAGTCATAAACACTGATGGCTGGATCTTGGACACAGAAGCAATCGCTTACAAATTAAGAATGATTAG
>JAGLGJ010000130.1 GCA_023144075.1 Candidatus Bathyarchaeota archaeon
AGTGAACTACCTATATGTTCCAAACAAACTGGATTTAGGAAAATCTGCTGGTGTTGATGTCGGTTCTGCTGCAATAACCATAGTAGAACCAGGAGAAGCATCAGAACCACTCAAAGCATTAATCAGCGAATTAGAAAAATTATCGAAAGGTGGTGCGAAGAGTACTTGAGCCGAACCTCAGCGAGACATTCTAGGGAGGAGGAAGCCCCGACCCCCGCCGAAGTAACTCAAATAGTTGGCAGAACAGGCGTAACTGGCGAAGTTATGCAAGTACGAGTAAGAATTCTCGAGGGCAGAGATAAAGGCAGAATTATTACAAGAAACATAAAAGGGCCAGTAAGACTCGGCGATACTTTAATACTCAGAGAAACCGAAAGAGAAGCTAAGAAGATCCGCTAGAGAGGCAGAAAAAGTGCCACGTTCATTTGCATGTTCCTTTTGTGGAAAAAAATATCCACCATCATCTGGAACCTCTTACATAAGAAATGATGGATCAATACTCTATTTCTGTTCAACAAAGTGTAGAAAGAGCCAATTAGTGTTACGAAGAGATCCCAGAAAACTCAAGTGGACAGAGCACTACACTGGCCAGAAGAAATAATTATACTTAATAGGGATAGTCCTTGACGGAGAAAACACTCCTTCTAATAAAACCTGAAGGAGTAATGCGAGGGCTTATAGGAAAAGTAATAGCAAGAATCGAGAGAAAAGGACTCAACATTTCAGCAATCAAATTACTCAAAATGTCCAAGAGTCAGAGTGAAGCTTTATACTCAATTCATAAAACGAAAGAGTTCTTTCCTAAGTTAATTGATCACATGACTTCATCACCGATCATTGCCATGGTTATAGAGGGGCCAAATGTAGTTAGCATCATTAGAGCAATGATTGGCGCAACAGATCCACAGGATGCCGCTCCAGGCACTATCAGAGCCGAATTTGCATTAAATAAAACACAAAACATAGTACACGCCTCAGACAGCTTAGAAAATGCCACTAGAGAAATTCACATTTTCTTCAACCAAGAAGAAATAATCAGCTACGAAAAACCTACTGAGATAGAGTTTCTTATAGGAAAGACAAGAGAGAAGTAAAGATATTCTTCAATTTAATCAGAGAACATCTCAATATAATACTTAAAGCACATATTCCCAAAGGACAATATAGGAGTTACATGCATTGTCAATACGTCAGCCTATTGTCGTGGTACTAGGCCATACGCCATTTATGCCATAGCTAACTTGGCGGGTCAAGTAGACCACGGTAAAACAACACTACTAGATAAGATAAGAGGCACATCTGTAGCAAAGAGGGAACCTGGCCAGATAACACAATGGATCGGTGCCAGTCTGCTTCCTACTACGAACATATTAAAGGTATATGGTAAAACCCTTCAAAAATTTAAAGTCAAAGTCGAAATACCCGGCTTACTATTTATCGATACACCCGGTCACGAAAGTTTCTCCAATTTACGGCGTCGAGGAGGCTCCGCTGCCGATATCGCCATCCTAGTAATTGACTTGAACGAAGGGGTACAACCTCAGACCGAAGAATCATTAGAGATACTCAAGACACGTAAGACTCCATTTGTAATAGCCGCGAATAAAATTGATGCAGTACCAGGTTGGAAAAAACCCCCTAAAGAGACAATAGGCAATAACTTCCTTAATCAGTCTCCTGAAATACAGAGAGAGATCGATAACCGAATCTATAGAATTATGGGTTCACTGTCAAAATTCGGATTTAATTCTGATAGATTTGACAGAATCAAAGATTTTACAAAAACTATTGCAATAATTCCAACAAGCGCAAAGATAGGCGAAGGAATCCAAGAACTACTTGCAATCGTAGTTGGATTGACAGAGGCATTTATGAAAAAAAATCTTGTAACTACTCGAGGACCAGCAAAGGGAACCGTCCTCGAAGTTAAAGAAGACACTGGTCTTGGGACAACTATTAACGCAATAATATATGATGGGATTCTTAATGTTGATGATAATATAACTCTAGGGGGAAAAGATGGACCAATAATCACAAGCATCAGAGCTATTCTAGTTCCTAAACCTCTAGACGAGATAAGAGATCCACGAGACAAGTTTTCAAATGTGGATAATGTGAAAGCAGCTGCTGGAATAAAGATAGTCGCCCCTGATTTAGAGAAAGCAATTGCTGGTTCTTCAATATATTCAGTGCCACCGAATGAATCTCCAGAAAATTATACAGATTTAGTAAAAGAGGAGTTTCAAAGACTGCGGATAGAGACTGATAAAAACGGTATCGTACTAAAAACCGATACTCTCGGAGCTCTTGAAGCAATAATAGCTTCTCTTGCCAATTCTGGAATAGCCATAAGACTCGCTGATGTAGGAGACATTTCAAAACGAGATATCGTTGAGACAGAGATAGTAAGAGATAAAGATCCTATCTTGGGAGTAGTCTTAGGATTCAATGTTAAACTTCTGCCCGATGCGAAAGAAGAAGCGACAAAAAGGAATATCCCGATTATCCAGAAACAAATCATTTACGATCTTCTTGATGGTTATATGAGATGGGCGGAAACTGAAAGAGCCTCAAGAGCAAAGATGGAATTAGATCAACATATTAGACCTGGAAAAATGTGTGTTCTCCCAGGCTTTGTTTTCAGACATAGCAAACCGGCCATTTTCGGTGTCGAGGTATTAGGTGGAACGATGAAAAAGAATTACCCTCTAATCAACAAAGATGGAAAGAAAATCGGAGTCGTTCTAAGACTACAAGATAAAGGCCAGGATATTGACCAATCGACTTCCGGAATGCAAGTAGCTGTTTCAGTAGATAAAGCAGTAATTAACAGAAACATATTTGAAAATGACATTCTCTACACCTCAGTTCCCGAACATTCAGCCCGAGACCTATCAACAAAACTCAGAAATGAGTTAAGACCAGACGAATTGCAAATCCTTGATGAGATAACAGAGATAATGCGAAAACAAGATCCCCTATGGAACCTGTAGAAATATACCATATTATAAGCTCATATTCACACACACGACAGATTAATATGGCGGTCAACAAGGGTAGTAAAATACTCCATGGAAAGAGTCGATATTAGATGGTAAAATTCAAATTGAATGTATCTGAACCTAAGACTGGAAAGGCATCTACATCAGAATTAGAAGGCCCCAAGGCAAAACCACTTCTTGGAAGAGGAATAGGCGAAACAGTTGACGGTTCAACGATCGGGATAAGTGGAAAGAAAGTTATGATCACAGGAGCTAGTGATAAAGACGGCATACCACAAAGAGGTGACGTCCATGGTGGAGGAAAAAAACATGTACTCCTCACGCGAGGCATCGGATTCAGGGCAAAAAATGCTCAAAAAGAGAGAAAACTTGTCCGAGGACGAATGATTACTGAGGAGACATATCAGGTAAATCTCACAATTATAGAACCCGAATCAAGTATGAAAAGTTCAGACCCCCAGAAGGAAAGCAAAGGTAAGAATTGAAATGAAGACAAAGATGATTTATGAAAAAAACAATCCCGTCCTAAAACGAAAAGAAATCAAAGTGGAGATCACACATGAAAAAGGAGGAACACCAGATAGGATAGCTATTAGGGATTTCTTAGCTTCTCAGCTCAAGGAAAAACATCAAAACCTATACATAATCAAAGTCGAAGGAAAGACCGGTTCAGATAGTTCTGTCTGCCAAGCAGAAATTTATGAAAGTAAAGAATTGGCAGATGAGATTCTCCCTGAACATATTAGTACCAGAAATTTGCCACCCGATAAACGTGAAGCTAAACAAAAACCTAAAGCCAAACCTGAAGAACC
>JAGLGJ010000131.1 GCA_023144075.1 Candidatus Bathyarchaeota archaeon
CCGTCTACTGGTAGAAATTCCGCGGAGCCAGAAAAAACTGTTGAAACTAATTTAAAAAAGCATGATGTCATTCTAGCGATCACTACTTACTCGATAAGCCATACTGATGCAAGACAATCGGCAACAAAAATGGGAGTGAGAATTGCTAGCATGCCATCTGTTTTGGCAGATATGTTCTATGATGGCGGTTCGATGACGGTCGATTACACAAGAATTGCATCTGAAACAATGAGACTCACAAAAATTCTCAATAATACATCAATGATAAGAATCAATACTAAAACGGGAACAGACTTTTTTTTTAGCATTAAGGGAAGGAAGGGCTTATCCGATACAGGAATTCTAAATTCACGAGGCGATTGGGGGAACCTTCCTGCCGGCGAAGCTTACATTGCTCCTGTAGAAAGAACCGCAAATGGAATTGTAATCATAGAAGCGGGGTGGTTTCCAAATTTAAAAAGAAACATGAGGTTGATCTTCGAATCAGGTAACTTAGTAAAAATAGTTGGAGGTGGAGAGGTTCGCAAAACTCTCATGAATCTTATCCAGCCCAAAAGTAACGCTAACTCCCACATTGCTAGAAGATGTCTTGCTGAGTTTGGAATCGGCACGAATCCAAAAACGACAAGACGATACAACATTCTCGAAGCCGAGAAGATGAGAGGAACGATACACATAGCTATTGGTGACAATTCACATATGGGCGGATTGAACAAAGCAGATCTGCACCAAGATTTTGTAATTCGATCACCAACCGTTAAAATGGACAATAAAATAGTTCTGAAAAATGGAAAAGTTAAATTTACTTAAAATTTGTTCAAAAACAAGTATTCTCGATTTTATAATAAATAGAATATTCGTTATTGAATTCAATGGAAAAGTTTCATGTCAGACAGTGACTACAGTCTTTCAAGGCACTATCTCTTTGCCAACACAACGGACAGATTAACCCCTTGTTTCTAATTAGTTTGCATGCTTGACATAACGCGCTCAAGAGTTGAGGTCGAGACATCTTTCCACTAACGAGATCAGCAGCAACTTTCTCAGCCCAGATTTGAATCTCATCTACTTCATCCAAATCTAGGGCCTTGCCTCGGACTTTACTGATATATTTACTAATAGCTGCCTGAGAAATTCCTAGGAATTCCGCTGCCTCTTCTTGTTTCAGGTCATGTTCATCTAAAAGCTTCTTAGCGAGAACTGCTCTTATAGCAGGAGCAACGGTCTTGACAGATGTTTCACATGGAACTGACAAAGTCTGCCGCCAAGAAACTTCTGATCAAGTAATATATATGACATGTGTTATCTCATGGCCGCTCTGAACAGCGTAAAAATTATGAGAACCATCTTAGAATTTATTATATAAACCATAATCATCGAGGAAAATTATTTGGAAAGATCACTAATTACACGATCAAGAATAACGCGAGTTAGATATCAATACACCAATGTAGGCATACTGAAATGACTAAAAATCTATCAGAGAGATCATTACGACTCAAACCTTCTGCATTTGCTGAATTTTTTGCCGAAGCTGTCGAACTTCAACGTTCAGGTGAGGATGTAATTCACTTACACGTCGGTGAGCCTGATGCTAGAACACCAAAACATATCATAGAAGCAGCTAAGACAGCAATGGAGGAAGGTTTCACTCATTATACTCCTCCTGGAGGTCTTTTCGAATTAAGAGAGGCTATCTCAAAGAAGCTTAAAAATGATAACGATATTGATAGCGATCCCTCAGATGAAATATGTGTTCTCTCG
Organism: Candidatus Bathyarchaeota archaeon; assembly: GCA_023144075.1. Classification (GTDB taxonomy): domain Archaea; phylum Thermoproteota; class Bathyarchaeia; order 40CM-2-53-6; family RBG-13-38-9; genus RBG-13-38-9. The sequence goes on from JAGLGJ010000131.1 coordinate 1,765, forward strand.
GGAGGATACAATGCTCTATATTGCGCATTCCAAGCGCTAATAGATCCTGGAGACGAAGTTCTGCTTCCAGAACCTTGCTTGCCTCAATATTGGGGCGACGTTACCCTAGCGGGTGGAGTTGTGGCACCTGTTAGTTTAATGGAAAACCAGCAGTTCAAGCCTGACATTAATGACCTCAAGAGCCAAGTTAATAAGAAGACTAAGATGATTCTTCTAAACTCGCCACAGAATCCTACGGGTTCAATCTTAACGAAAGAAGATATGAATTCAATTGCTCAAATTGTAGAGAGTAATGATCTTTTTGTGATCTCAGATGAGGTCTATGAGAAATTTCTTTATGGTGATTTTACTCACACCAGCTTTGCAAGTATACCTGGTATGAAAGAACGCACTCTAACGATCAACTCCTTTTCAAAAACTTACGCTATGACTGGTTGGCGTGTAGGTTATGCCGCTGGAAATAGTGAACTAATAGGAAAAATTCGTGCCTTGAGTGAACACACAGGTTGGTCTCCCAACTCAATCGCTCAAAAAGCGGCCATTGCTGCATTAAAAGGATCACAGGACTGTGTGAGGGAGATGGTAGAAGAATTTAGAAAAAGACGCAGTATCATAACTGGGGGGCTCAATAACATCGACGGATTCTCTTGTACTGTACCTAACGGGGCCTTCTATGCTTTTCCAAATACTGAAAAAATTAATTCATCGTCAATGGAGCTTGCACAAATAATATTGAGAAAAGCTAAAGTTGCTGTAGTACCGGGAATAGCGTTTGGACCCCAAGGTGAAGGTAAGATCAGATTTTCTTTTGCAAATTCCAAAGAGAATATCAAAGAAGCTCTTGAACGAATAAGTCAAACAGTAAAAGATATTGTTTGATAACCGGTTAGACCTGAAACGATGCCTTGTGTTCCATCTTGATCTTATGAAAAATCTCTTTATCTGCCATAAGATCAAGAAACGTGAAAGCTAATGCCTTTGTGGCCAAAATTAATGATTGGTCACCTTTCTTAGAAATAGTTGCTTTCCCAAATTCACGAGAGTGGATAGCAATATCTTTCTCTCCCACTGCTATCAACGGCTGTATTGCTGGGACAACATAGCTGACATTACCAATATCTGAGGATCCAAGATGTTCATGTCTATCAAGTTCATCGATTTCCATTCCTAACTCAATCAAATTCTTCTTGAACAATTTGCAGAGAGTGTTGTTGTTTATCATGTTCGCAAGACTATATGAGCTTGGATGAAAATCTAATATGGCGCCTGTTGCAATTGATGCTCCTTCAGCACATTTCTTCACTTTCATAAGTACCTCCTCTAGATACTTCTTATCTGAAGCTCTCAAATAGAAAAGAGCAGAAGTCTTCTCAGGAACAATGTTAGGGGCTTCTCCTCCTTCAGTTATTATCCCATGAATGCGAGTATCGCTTCGAAGGTGTTGTCTTAGTGAATTTATTGAATTAAAAGTGAGAATTATCGCCTCTAAGGCATTTACTCCCATCTCGGGAGCAGCCGCGGCGTGGGCTGGCTTTCCAGTGAAACTTATCTTGACTGGAATTAATGCTAAAAAGTCTGGGGTAAGAGTTGTTTTAACATATGGATGGATTTCCATAACTGCGTCTATATCTTTGAAGATACCAGACTCAACCATCTTCACCTTTCCTCTAACCTGAGACTCTATATCGGTCAGCTTTCCTCCTTCAGCTGTGGCTCCTTCTTCATTCGGTGTACCAAAAACAACAACTCTTCCTCCAGTATTGTCAAGAAAATCAGCAAGTCCCATTGCTGCTCCAACTGCGCTTGCTGATATTATGTTGTGACCACAAGCGTGGCCAAGATCCGGTAGAGCATCATACTCAGCGATCAAACCGACTGTTGGTTCTCCAAGATTACCCTTAGATGCTTTAAATGCTGTAGACAGACCAGCTAGATTCCTTTCAATAGAATAACTATGACTTTCAAGTTCCTTTGTAAGAAGATCAACCGCTTTGAATTCAGAGAGACCGAGTTCCGGATTCTCATATAT
>JAGLGJ010000132.1 GCA_023144075.1 Candidatus Bathyarchaeota archaeon
AGTGAAACCACCAAGTGTTAGGGCAATCAATAAAACAATAGAAACAAAATAGCTATACCACTCAGGCGTTATAAGCCATCGAGAGGGTGTAAAAGGAATTATCAAGAAACTCCCTATAATCAAACAGAACAAACCTGCTCCCCCAAGTATTCCAAAACCTGATGTATAAGCTTCTGCTATCATTAAAACAGCACCCAAACCTATTATCAATATGGCTCCCAAGTTTATATCAAATCCGAGACCAATCAATCCAGTAAGAAGTGCTACTACACCTATAATCTCTCCTCCATAGCCAGGACTGGATAGGCCGAATATGAATGCGTAAATTCCTAGAGTAAACAGCAGATATGCAAGTAATGGATTAGATATTGTTTCTAAGATACTTACTCTCAAACTTGGAGAATATTCTGAGACATTTGCCCCTTCTGTCATTAGAGTTACTGGTCCTTTGGCAGTAGTCACAGTAAATCCATCTATCTTTACTAGAAGTTCATCAATGTCTGAGGCTTGAACATCTATAACCTTTAACCGTAGGGCATCGTCACTGTTCAGGTTTAAATTTTCAGTGATGAATAGTCTGGCTGCGGTCTCGTTTCTTCCATGCATTCTAGCCCTCTCGGTAATATATTGTGATAAAGCATTCAACACTTTACTCTCTGTAACAGGCTCACTTTCCCCAAGAGGAGAATACGCTACTGGTTGTGCTGATCCAATTATCGTATGAGGAGCCATTGCTGCTACATGTGATCCCATTAGAATTAGAGTTCCTGCAGACCATGCCTTTGCCCCCCTAGGATAAACAAATGATACTACAGGTAGACTTGATTGTTCAATCGTATCAATTATTTTAAATGTTGAATCCAATTGGCCCCCAGGAGTATCAAGAATTATTACTAATGTTTCGGCCCCAACCTCTTCACCATGTTTTACTGCTTCTTCAACCATATCGGCAGTCGCAGCAGTGATCGTGTCCCCAATCTGTATTACAATAACTGAAGAGTTGGAAGCTTCAACATGACCTACATTGGTTAAACAAAAGGAAAAAAGTATGAGGAGAGAGATAGGGGTGTACTTGTACATGCCTTTTATTTTCTCTCTTTGAGACCTTTAACTATTGAAGTTATTCTACCAACATCTTCTATGGCTCCAGCAGCGGTCACTACAACCATGTTCTTCTCTTTAGCGATATCTGTAAGAGTCTGCAACTCTCTAAGTCTTAATGCGGCAGATGTTGAATATTTCTCGGCCGCTGCCGCTATTTTTTCTGCTGCAATATATTCTCCATCTGCAATGATTATTCTAGCTCTTTTCTCTCTTTCTGCTTCAGCCTGTTTCGCTATAGCTCTCAACATAATCTCATCTATACTAACATCCTTGATAGCAACCGTAGTAACTTTTACACCCCAAGGATCCGTGTATGTGTCGAGTATCTCACCAACTTTCTTGCTTAGCCCTTCGCGCTTGGTTAATAGATCATCTAGCTCTACTTGACCCAAAACATCTCTTAGGGTTGTCTGTGAGAGCAAATTTGTTGCTTCAAAATAATTCTCAACCTGCAATATTGCCTTAGCAGGATCAAATACACGATAATACACAGCCGCGTCTACATCAACACTAACATTATCCTTCGTTATTACACGCTGTTTTGGTATGTCAAATGCCAGAATCCTCAAATCCACTTTGATGAACTTATCGGCTAAAGGAAGAATAAAGAATAATCCTGGACCTTTAGTTCCAGCGTATCTTCCAAGTCTGAAAATAACTCCTCTCTCATATTCTCTAACGACCTTAATTGCGGAAGATATTATCCAGAGTAATATTATTGCTACGAAGAAGTAACCTAACAAATCCCATACAGTCATATTGTTAACCGATCAATTCATCATCCATAATCAAAATTTAAACTTAGTGCATATTTTTTGAAAAGAAAACAGGATAGGTGTAATTCTTGGAATTACAGATACTAGGATCAGGAACAATAATTCCAACATCAAAAAGATCCTACTCTTCAATTGTCGTGAAAACAATTTCAGAAAACATTCTAATGGATATTGGACCAGCAACATTATACAAGCTATGTAGATCAGGATACAAAATCAATGAACTAAACCATTTACTGATAACACATTTCCATATAGACCATGTAGCCGATTACCTGCCCTTAATACATTCAAAAGCATTTGATCCAAAAACCAGCAGAATAAAACCAAAAGGAACATTGACAGTTTATGGTCCACAAGGACTTTTAGAATTCACACAAGAGCTTCTGGAAAATGTAAAACCTTGGAATAAAATCGCAGAAGCCTTACAGTGTAGTGCCTATCTGAATCTCTACGAAGTCCTCTCTGGCAAATTCAAAGAAGAAAAAGAATGGATTGTCTCTGCAACTCCAGTCTATCATGCAGGAGGAATAGCCTACCGAATAGATAGTGAAGGTAAATCAGTAACATACTCTGGTGACACAGTACCAGATGAAAACTTGATTAAACTTGCGAAAGAAACAGATCTGCTAATACATGAATGTTCATTTCCAAACGAAGAACTTCTTATAGGTCTCCATACAACCGCTTCAAAACTTGGAAAGATAGCCGCTGAAACAGGATGTAAGAGACTAGTATTAACACATCTTTATCCAATTTGTGAAACAAAGATCGATGAAATGGTTGGGAGAATTTCAAAAGATTACGATGGTAACATAACTGTTGCAGAGGATTATATGCGCTTAATTATATAGAAAAGAAATCACATCAACAGAAACAAAATTCTATTATGCCTTTTTCTCAGTTGTGGGTTTTACATCTAAACGGTTCGCCAATGTTTGAAGTTCAGACTCAGATATCCAATCTACCCAAAGATAATCATAGATCTCTAATTCAGAAAGACCTAATCTTCGCGCTTCATTCACTGCGTTTGCATATGCGACAAGCTCGGTGGGGCGATCGATGTAACTGTATCGGCTGTCAAAAAGATTCAATCCTTCACGACGCTGCTTGATGTGAGTGAATTCATGTATAATGTCAAGATAGATGAATTCTTTTCTTCCTCTTCGAAGATATCTGGAGTTTATCAATAATTTTTCATCGACATCGTGGACCTTCATATAGAATACCTTGGAAGTAATCTCAATTCTCAAATTTTGCAGTTCAGAGAATTCTTTATCTTTGAAGAGTAATCTTATCGCTGGTGAAGTTTCAATTCCAGAAAAGATCTCACTGAATCTGTATTCTCCGCGTGGTAGATTCCGTTTTATTTTGATTTTTTTTATTATGGATTCTTCTCTGGAAATCAATTTTGAGTCCAATTTCATATTCTAATATCACGTAACCTATCAGGTAAAAGATTGTTGATTTATACACAAGAATATTCACTTTTCGATACATAATCCATATCTGCAGCATGATAAGTGTGAGAAAGGGCAGATGATCTGATGAATTATAAACTCGCGATCTTGTTTCCGTTAATTATTTTCATAGCCTTTAGAGCTGTAGGAACAGTCCAAGCCATAATAGCCGAACCTGAACCCATGATTGAGATAAAAGACATTATACTCCCTGAAAAGGTTCTTCAAGGACAGAATTTCGCGGTTAATATCTCAGTGGTATATTCTTGTGAAAAAAGAACCATGTGCAATATGGGAATCTACGACTACAATATTGAAAAGATGATGGATCCTAAAATGTTCTATCTGGAAGGGAACGGTACAGAATTCATCGTTCTGTCTCTTCATGCATCCTCAGAAAAAAAACTGGTATTTGAAGCATTACTGCGCTACTGGTATCTTAACGGATGGGT
>JAGLGJ010000133.1 GCA_023144075.1 Candidatus Bathyarchaeota archaeon
CCCGATATTCTTTTACTTGATGAACCAACCGCCAACCTGAGCTCCGGGCCAATAAAAGCGATTGAAGAAATACTTCAAGAAGCAAAGAAATCAGGAAAAGTTGTTGTTATTGCTTCACATGACGTCGAATTCGTAGCTTCCGTATCAGACCGCATTTACGTTATTGATAAAGGCTCAACCATTGGAGGAATTAATGCCAGATCTATATTATTAGATGATAGTATGCTTACCATAGCAGATATGAATCCACCTCTTGTTCTTCAAACTTTAAGAGAACTTGGACTTGAATCACAGATTACCCCCATGACCATCAGAGAATTATCCAATTATCTAAAAAAAAGCATGTAGTGAACAGACTTCAAAATTTGCATAGTTAGTTACTAAAGAAGACTTGACGTTTTCATTAATGATATTATTTAGCTAACCAAGATGTCAGCGCGTATTTTCTATATCTACAAAAAGATTATGTATCTTCAAAATACACTTTTCAGAGAACAGAAAAGCAACATTCGGTGAAAAACCAGTTGAGTGAAAAAAAAGTCAGCCGAAGAAAATATCTCAAGTATGCTGGAGCTGCAGTAGCGATAGGAGCAATCGCTGCAACAGGATATAGCATATCTCAATACTACCAGCCACCTACACAGACAACAACACCCACAACACCAACGGTGACTACAACTGGAAAGAGAAAAGTCAAGATCGGAGGCACTAAACCTCTCACTGGAATAGAATCCTATACCGGTAGACAAGAGCATAATGGAAATTCACTTTGGGTCAAGACAGTTAATGAGGCTGGTGGCATTAAGGCTGGAGACGGAAACACATACGAAGTTGAACTAATAACTTATAATGATGAATCCAAACCCGAAAATGTTCCTAGACTATATGAGAAACTAATTGTCGAGGATCAAGTAGACTTTTTATTTGGACCAGCTTGGGGACCCCTCGGCATGGCTACAGTCCCGATTGTTGAGAAATATCGTAAATTCGAAGTCTATGGTACATGCTCTTTTGATCCAAGAGATTATAGGGATTGGAAATACATCGTTCACACCATCACTAATGGACCAGGATATATGCCTGGCATCTTAGACATGATCTGGGAACGTATTGTTCCTTATGATCCTGAAGCAAAGAATATTGCAATAATACATGGTGACGATGCGTTCCGAAAGACTGCTGGCTCATATGGTAAGGAATATGCTGATGAAAAAGGCTTCAATGTAGTCTTTTACGATTCCTATGGTACAGGCACCACAGATCTTACTCCAATACTGACTAAAGCTAAAGCTGCTGAGCCTGCCATATTTCTTAATCCTGGATCCTTTCTCGATGCTATGTTACTCATGAAGCAAATGCGTGAACTTGATTTCAATATAAAGCTCATCTGGCCAGGCACAGGCGCCGTTCTAGAGGAATTTTATGATTCTAACGGAAAATATGCTGAAGGCTGTGTAACTTGTACTCAATGGGAGGAGGGTTTCCTCTACAGACAAGATTTTGGTCCAAGCCATGATGAATTCATAGACGCATATCAGAAAGAGTATGATGAGATGACAAATTATACCGCAGCAACCGGATATCAGCAGGGATTAGTTGTACAGAAAGCTATGGAGCACTCTAGTGATCCACTAGACTCCGACTCTGTAAGAAAGACAGCTGGTGAGATAGAGATGACAACATTCTACGGCAAATACAAAGTTGACTCAGAAACAGGTTGGCAAATAGGACACCAGATGGGCGTTGTTCAATGGCAAAATGGTAAGAAGGCGGTCGTATGGCCATTGGAAGCTGGCGCCAAGGAAGTTTGGTATCCTTTAAAAAAATGGTCTGAGATGTAGATCATCTGAATATTTTCTTTTTTAAAAAAAAAATAAAAGAGAATAAAAGAAGAATATAAAACTAATGTGATCTACACTTCAGACTACAACCAAGTTATTCTCTACTATAATATTAATTCACTTGTAACAATTTGCTACATGATGGTCATGCAGTCTGCTCACCAGCAAGTTTGAGAATTCTTTTGTAATTATCTTCAATTTCTCTCTTTATTTCTTCGAGCTCACTCTTATTTTCGGGTTTAAGTAGATGGCGGAATCTTCTCTGAAGTTCAAAGTATTTTTCTATTGGTAAGAGCTTTCCTGGTTTGAGACTCATTTTGTATATTCCATCTTTAACTTCATAGATTGGGAACATTCCTGTCAGTACAGCCATTTTAGCCAATTTTACTGTGTCAGTGGGATTTGAACGCCAACCGAGAGGACAGGGTGCGATAACATGTACGACTGCTGGTCCGTCAACCTCGATTGCTTTCTTCATTTTATCAATATAGTCGCTGAAGAACCCTATTGAAGCAGTTGCAGCGTAACTTATTCCGTGTGCAGCACATATTCCTATGAAGTCTTTTTTCTTGCCTCTTTTGCCCGGAATTACTTTTCCTGCGGGGCTTGTAGTTGTTGCAGCACCTCTTGGTGTTGCTCCGGAACGTTGTATTCCAGTGTTCATGTAGGCCTCATTATCATAACATAAGTAGACAATGTCGTGACCTCTCTCAAGCATGCCTGAAATAGCTTGGATGCCAATATCAAAGGTGCCACCATCACCTCCCACTGCGATCACATCAACTTTTCCTTTCCTCTTACCTTGTTCCTCTAATGATTGATATGCAGCTTCAAGACCGCTTGCCACAGCAGCTTGATTTTCAAAAAGTGCATGTACCCAAGGAATTCTCCAGGCCGTATACGGGAAGATAGTGGTTGAAACCTCGACGCAGCCAGTAGCATTAACGACTGCAATTGGTCCTCTTGCAGCTTTAAGCGCCATTCTCATGGAAATGGAGGGCCCACATCCAGCGCAGAGTCTATGTCCTGGTGCATACAATTCTTCTTTTGAGAGATCTTTTAGAACTACCATTATTCTCTCACATCCAGAAATTTAATTCTCTGTTTTACCTCTCCTGTTTTTGCTGTGCGAAGAGATTCTTCGAAAACTTGTTGAATTGTTGTTGTAGGTATGTCTCGTCCTCCGAGTCCATATATCATATTGAGTACTTTGACTTCATTTTCACTATTTTGTAAAATTGATGAAATGTCACTACAAAGAGCGCCATATGGAGCTCCAAAACTAATTGCTCTATCCATAACGACTAAAGCTTTCAGGTCTTTGACTATCGAGAATAATTCTTCTGTTGGGAAAGGCCTATACATCCATAGTTTTATCGCTCCGACTTTTTCACCTTTAGCTCTCAATTTCTTAGCGATAGAGCGCACGGTACCACTTGTACTTCCGAGAGAGATTATCGCAGCCTCTGCGTCATCCATCTCGTAGGCTTCAAAAAATCCATATTTTCTTCCGGTCATTTCTCCGAACTCATTACCCACGTTTTTTATTACAGGTTTTGAGCTATTGATAGCCTCCTGTTGTTGACGTTTGAATTCATAATAATACTCGGGAAGTGCCATACCCCCAATTGATATTGGGGAATCATGATCAAGTTTATAGATTGGAGTTCTTGAAGGTAGGAATTTATTTATATCCTCATCAGCGAGGCTCTTCATGCTCTCGGTTGAGTGTGAGATGAAAAACCCGTCAAGATTTACAGTTATTGGGAGTTGGACGTTCTTGTCTTCTGCTATTTTAAAGCTTTGAATGGTTAGATCGTAAGCTTCCTGGGCATTCTCAGCATATACTTGGATCCAACCACAGTCCCTTGAACCCATCATATCACTATGGTCGCCGTGTATGTTTATTGGTGCTGATAGAGCTCTGTT
>JAGLGJ010000134.1 GCA_023144075.1 Candidatus Bathyarchaeota archaeon
CCACTTAATTCTAATCAAGTTTCACTATTTTACTATTCTTATTTTAAAAAGAGGCTTTTTCACCAATATATTGTTTTGTAATCTAAATTAGAAGCATCTAAAACTAGAAAGATAGTGTCAGAAACACAATTTTGAGTCGTTTCCAGCACATTAGTCGTATAATATCAACATAGAGCACGTAACTTAATGAACAAGTGTGTGCCGGACTGTTATTGTCCGGCCTGTCTGACTATTTTCCTGAGATACCTAGAACTCCGGCGATTGCACCGATTATTAATGCAAACAAGCCGGCTCCCATGATTATCCATGGCCACCAAGGAACTGTTATGAACCAGAGCATTATAAGGTAGACATTTGCTAGAGAACATATGAATACAAAGATGCCACCTAAGGCCCAGTAGCGCACCCATATGAGGAAAGCTCCAAGAATGATTAGAATACCAAGAAGCACTCCTATGATAACTCCTCCCCAAATATAAGGAGCAAGCCAACCCGGTACATTAGCAGGAAACAGTAGCGCTAGAATTGTTGCCGCTATTCCAGCTAGCATGGTTATTATACCAGCTAATAGAGCTAATCCGAAACCTTTGATTGCTCTTGGTCTTTGCGGAAAAGATGGTGGAGGCAATCCAGGGATTTGAAATCCAAGTGAAATTTGTTGATTCATATTATTCCCAACTATAAGAGATAGTAGACTAAACGATTCTTAAGACTTTTCACTGAAGGTAAATTACCCATTTTATGATTAAGAATTGCAATAATTTTGTAAAATCTGTTATTGCACTACTAGAAATGCAGATATTATTAGCAGAGCACCAATCAAGATTCTTTGGATTACTCTTCCTTTGAATTGCGCTGTGCTTAACTTATTCACTTTCATCATTCCAAAGCCGATGAGTATACCCATCAATATAACAGGTGACGCTACTCCAAGTGTAAAGATTGTGACATCGATTAGTGGAGTGCTTGATTTGACTAGAAGCACTATGAGAAAAGCTGCTATGCAAGGCAATTTAACGATTGAAAAGAGTGCGCCTAGACTGAAGTCATAGATTGGACTATTCATTTCCTTTGTTTTCTGGATTAATCCTTTAAGCCTAGCAGGTGTTCGAAACAGATGAATCTTAGCGTCGATACCACTGCCGCTTCCCCATTTCCTAGAATAAATGTCTTGGGCCGCTTCAATGAGATATAGTAAACCCATGATTAACAAAACTATCACTATAACCCAGGTTAGAGAGACTAAGGATCCCATGATAACCGGATTTGAAACAATTAGTGAGAAGAAGATTAAATAAGCATAAATAAGCCCAATCGAGATGAGACCTATTCTTTTAGTTACACTTTTCAGCTCAGTCTTGTTGGCTGTCGCAAAGAATACTGACGCCAACGCTATTAGACAAGGATTAAAACCAGAAATCGCACCCAGCGCAAAGATTAGAGGCTGAGAAAATGTTGTTTCATTCTGGTCCGAAATTCCTTCTGCCAAGGATCCTTTAGCAAGATAATATACCGCATTTCTTATCTCACCATCACTGAAAGGCGGATAATAGACAAGCCCAACTTTTGAGTTATGCACCACAAGAATAGAACCCCCTTCAGAACTTTTTGAAATATTGAAAGCTTCAAAATAAGCTGTACCAGCTTCTAAATTTCTATAGTAGTTTATTGCCTTAAAGGAAATCTCATCGGAACTAAGATTCCCTTGCCACTTGGGATATGATGTCGTAATAAACAGATTGTCTTCATTCTCTTCACAGGTAGGACACGTGCTATAATACAGGAACGCAACATACGTTTTATTCCCTTGAAGAAGACCCTCCCTCGACTCAAAAGAGATCGGGACAGCGCCTAATTTTTCCTCTAATTCATCACCATCACCATACGATTGTGAGATTGGATCACCCATTGCAGTTAATGCAGCATTCCAAAGAACAAATACTAGCAAAACAACAGCCACGAAGACAAATAGGAGATGTTTAATTTTTTTTGAGACCAATTCTCTGACGTCCTTTAGTTTGAAGTCTATGTTTCGGGCTTTGTTAATCGGAACCAATCTGTTAGCGTCTTAAAAGACTTATTGGCGGTAAAAGCTGATAGAATTAATATCGCATATAACGGTAAATATTGAATCAATGCGATGTGATTAATATCATATTCAAAAGAGAACTGGGGCAGATAGGCAAGAATGACTGCTGCCATAAAGTAAAACCAGCCAATATTTTTCCTATTTATTCCTAAAATCGCAACAAATGGAAGAAGCCATATTAAATACCATTGAAAAACAGCAGGGGCAAAGAGGAGAAATAATCCGAATAAAATAAGACAGCTTTCTGCAAATTCAATAAAATTCTCTAAATTTTTATTTCTTAAGAGAAGAAAGCCCGTCACAATAAAAGCTGAGTATGTGACAATTCGTGCAATATTGACTGTGGAAGTGAATGGTAAGAGTAACTCTATGATTCTATAGAGGGATGGGTTATAGGTGATATTTTGTGAATACCAAAAGATCTGATGAAGAAGATTTAGGCCTGACGACAATAATACTGGAATCAAAAAAATTGATGATGTTATAATAAACCATACTAAAAATTTCTTAATGTTCCCTCTGCTGAAATTTCTTAAATGTATTAGAAAAATTGGTAAGAGGAGAATTGGAAAGAGTTTTGACAGGCATGCACTAGAATAACTTATCGACAATAAGCGGATTCGACTCTTAACCAGAAAGAGCAGACTTAACAGTATAAAGAAAATTGGAATTGGTTCTATGTGACCGTTACCCGTTGATTCTATAATAAGAAGTGGAGACCATGCATAGATCATTATTCCTGAAAGCAAATTTTTTGGATTAATGGTTTTCATTAAAAGTGTAAGAACAAAAATATTCATCAGATCAAAAATTGTTGTAAGCAATTTTATTCCGAAGGGATTTCCATCTGTAAAAAAGTAGGCTATTCCAAATATGAATTGTGCTATGGGCGGATATACTGTTAAGGTATGTTTGAATTCATAATTGATAAAGTATGCAACATCTTTCAGTGCATTAAGTTCTGACGATTCAGGAGTATATAGATAAGGATTGATCCCGTGAAAAATTAATCGTCCATCCCATAGGAACCTCATCATGTCATGACTAAGAGTCGGTTTGAGTAAGATCATAATTATTCGGAATATTATTGAGAAGAAGATAATAATGAAAAATATTTTTTTTATGGAAAGATTCGATTTTGAATTTCTGTTAATAACCAGTATCGAGAATATGTAGAATACGAAACAAATTAGAAAGAGGCTAACAAAATTTGAGATATTCAAACCAAGATTATCTAAAGCGAGTATCCTAAGGTATAATGCAACCTGAACTAATCCCAATATGATTAGAAATAAGACCTTATTTTCAGGGGCATATAGTCTAATTTTATTTATGTATGATTCCCGAATCGACGTTTTCGCATTCGACATTCTGTTGATACACGCAGAAAATTGTTAGATGCCATTTAATGGCATCTTTCTGGCCTATGAAATGGTGCGAGCACTTTGGATGTTCATTTTAGTTGAAGCGGTTTGCAGTATTTCTCTTCCGCATTACAAAGATGACTAACAGAAGAGATACTGCTGTCATGAGCATTGTTGCATATTCATGGAATTCAGGTATCGGTACGCCTGACTGTTCCATGTAGAAATTAATTGTTGCAGAGCCACCTTCGGATACGCTAACTTCGTAAGCTTGGTCAACATACCCTGGCATCTGGGCCGTAACT
>JAGLGJ010000135.1 GCA_023144075.1 Candidatus Bathyarchaeota archaeon
AACTTTCAGAGCATCCTGAAATCGTTTCCAGAAACATTATCGAAAGAACGAATAATAGGTGCAATCAACGGAAGAAAACCAGATGCCTCAGAATTAGCTGTAAAAGTCTCGGACATATTTCATACAATCCTCCTAGACAGTACTACACATGACGGATTAGGAGGCACAGGAATAACCCACGATTGGAATCAAAGCAGAATGATCAGAGACACCATCTATCCGAACCGACTAATCTTAGCTGGAGGATTAACACCTGAAAACGTAGAAGATGCAATTGAGAAAGTAAGACCGTATGGTGTTGATGTTTCGACTGGGATAGAAGAGAAACCAGGAATTAAAGATCACAAGAAAATTTTTGATTTTATAACCAGAGTAAAAGAGATGAAAATATGAGTAGACTGGATATTTATCCAATTAATGGCAAATTCGGTAAATATGGAGGCAGATTTGTTCCAGAGACACTAATGCCTGTCATAAAGGAACTTGAGGAATCCTACCAGAAATTCAAGAACGACTCGAATTTCAAAAAAGAATTAGAATACTATCTTAGAGACTTTGTTGGGAGACCTACTACACTCTATTACGCATCGAATCTTACCAGAATTCTAGGTGGAGCTAAGATCTACCTGAAAAGAGAGGACCTAGCTCATGGTGGAGCTCATAAAATAAACAATACGCTAGGTCAAGCTCTACTTGCTAAGAAAATGGGAAAGAAGAGAATAATTGCTGAGACAGGTGCAGGCCAACATGGTGTAGCTACAGCAATAGCATGCGCCGTCCTAGGTCTGAAGGCTGAAGTATACATGGGTACAGAAGATATGGAACGACAGAAACTCAATGTCTTCAGAATGAGAATGTTAGGTGCTGAGGTCCATCCAGTCGATTCTGGTTCAAAAACGTTGAAAGACTCAATCAATGAAGCGTTAAGAGACTGGGTGACAAATGCCCAAACTACATATTACTTGATTGGATCGGTTGTAGGTCCACACCCATATCCCATGATTGTCAGAGATTTCCAATGTATAATAGGCCATGAGACAAAAGAGCAGATACTTGCAAAGGAAGGACGACTTCCTGATGCCCTAGTCGCATGTGTTGGGGGTGGAAGTAATGCAATCGGATTGTTCCATCCATTTCTTGAAGATGCAGATGTTAAGATGTATGGAATAGAGGCGGCTGGAGAAAGCATCACATCTGGTAAACACGCAGCTTCAATTTCTGCAGGTTCTGAAGGAGTTTTCCATGGAATGCTCACCTATGTCTTACAGGACGAAAATGGACAGATCCAAACCACATCCAGTATTTCTGCAGGTTTAGATTACCCGGGAGTTGGACCCGAACATAGTTACCTGAAAAGCATTGGTCGAGTCCAATATGACGCTGTCACGGATAAGGAAGCTTTGGATGCTTTCATTGATCTAACCAGAAACGAAGGTATTGTTCCAGCATTAGAGTCCAGTCACGCGATAGCATATTCTAAGAAATTGGCGAAGAAGATGAATAAAGATCAAATCGTGGTAGTGAACTTGTCCGGTAGAGGAGATAAGGATGCAGAGGTCGTTGCAACACAAAAGGGAGCGGTGATATGACAATAAGTGAGAGCTTTCGAGAATTACAAAAACGTGGTGAAGGAGCACTCATTGGATATATAACTGGGGGGGACCCATCACCGAAAATTTCACAAAAGATAGTTGAAACAATCGCTAAAGAAGGAGCCGATATAATTGAGATCGGAATCCCATTCTCCGATCCAATTGCAGACGGCCCAACAATACAAGCGGCAGCTAACCGTTCTCTTAACGCTGGCACTACCCCCCAAGCAATATTCGATATTGTCAAGGAGATAAAAAACCGGATAGAAATCCCAATTGTATTAATGACGTATTATAATGTACTTTTCAAGATGGGTGTACAAAATTTTTTAAAAAAGGCAAGCGAACATCGTGTCGACGGCCTTATCATACCTGATCTGCCAATTGAGGAAGCAACAGAATATCGAGAGCTCGCAGAAAAACAGGGAATAGATACAATATTTCTAGCTACTCCCTCCACTTCACCAAACAGATTGAAAGATGTTTTAGACTACACTTCAGGATTTCTATACCTAATCTCCATATATGGTGTAACCGGCAAAAGAGACGATGTTTCCCAACTCACTATCCAATCAATAAAGAGAATCAAACCCTACACAGCCGGAACAATTCCATTAGCGGTCGGCTTCGGTTTACATAAGCCAGAACATATCAGTTCTATAATAGGATCTGGAGCAGATGGGGCAATAGTAGGAAGTGCCCTCGTAAAAATAGTTGAGAATAATCTAAACGATTCTATCAAGTTAATAGAGCAAATCTCAACTTTAACTAGGGATTTGAAGAGTGCAACCTTGTTGAAAAAATGATAAGATATCTATTGAAAAATCAATCCAAGAAAAAGGGGTCTCCAAATTTGAATTCAACACTTTTTATGAAGGTTGCTATAGCGCGCCAGAATTAGACTCAAAGCTCTCTAACCTATCTCAAAGTAGCTCTTTAGGAAAATTTTAAGTCAATCTTTGTAGTTGTTGTAGAGATGTGCCGAGGTAGCTCAGCCTGATCTATCCTTAAAGAGGTTAAGGAGAGCACCCGACGCCTGATGTGGGTGACGCTGAAGACCGGGTTGTCGCCGGTTCAAAACAGTTAAGGGATCTGTGAAATCCCGGCCCTCGGCACCAACAATCTAATTCCGGTATGCAGTCCACTATACAGCTTAGTCTATGTTGAAAAATTTGGTGAACTACAATTTGATCTCTATAAGCAGCAAGCTTTAACCATCCCTAATTGAGAAAGTAGGTTGGTTAGTATTTTTATGAGCTCGGGTGAAGTCTGTCCAAATTGTGCCATTGAGCAACCTGAGGGATCCAAATATTGTGATAGGTGCGGTGCACCAGTCCAAGGTGAAGTTGCTTCGAAACCTGTTAAAAAGATGTCTAAGGATGAAGTTGAGAGTGTTCTTCATTGGCGTGAGGAGAAAGACCAGGCTTTTAAAGGTCATTTTGCATCCCCAATACCTGAAAATATGAGAGGACAATTTACTGGTCTCAATTATTATCCAGTAAATCCTTCCTACAGATGCCTATGTAGGCTTAACAAGTACCCTAATCCAGCTTCTGTCATGATGATGACCAGCACAGGAGAAGAGAGGGAATATCTCAAAGTAGGACACTTCAACTTCATTATAGGTGGAAAGACACATACTCTTCATGCATACAAGGATCTAAGACAAGAGCCAAGTGAAAAAGAGTCGCTATTTATTCCTTTCAGAGATGGTACATCAGGCATAGAGACATATGAAACTTCAAGATATCTAGAAATAGAGGAGACAAACGAAGGGGAATTTCTAGTAGATTTCAATAAAGCATACAATCCGTTCTGTGCCTATACTGATACCTATAGTTGCCCATTGCCGCCGAGGGAAAACTGGCTCGAGGTTGAGATCAAGGCCGGAGAGAAAAAATACAAAGAGTAATTGCATGCTCACTTTAACATCTATATACTATTCATGACACCTTTATGGTCTGTCTTAAAGCGGCCGTTGTCTAGTTTGGTTAAGATTTCGGCTTGCCATGAACACGCAGACTGCCGGTGACCCGGGAGATCAATATAATGATCCGGGAATTCAAATCCCGGCGGCCGCACCATTCCAGCAATAAATTTAGTTTTTCAATAATAATTTTTGAAGTTCTTCAGAAG
>JAGLGJ010000136.1 GCA_023144075.1 Candidatus Bathyarchaeota archaeon
TCAATAGCGGCCGCTCTTTGAAAAGTGCAAGAAAAGGATAAACAGGTCTATCAATAACCTGGCATTTGATTAATTCCCGGACTCTTTCTCTAATAGTATTTCTATGTCTACGAAGTTTTCTGGATAAATAGCTCAGATTTATGCTCAGACCTTCTCCTGAACAGAGCTTACTTAACAATTGTAAATTCAATTCGTCTTGTAGCATAATTGCTAAATCATATCGCATTTCATAACTCATCTTGAACAATATATCAATTTATTATTATCTTTTTCGCTATAATAACAATCTTTTCAGCATAATTATGATATACATTTACCATCTAAATGATTATTCATTTAGATAGACATCAACAGCGCAGCGTTTTCTGCGAATATTTCGTATATGGTAAAAACCATATTATTGATCTTTCGGATTTGTAATATTTTGTTACTCGAACACTCCATAATTGTTGTTTAATATTCGACAAGGTCGTAAAAACGATTTCAAGTCATTTTTTATACATGAGCAGTTCCAATTATCTCTTCTAGTTTCTGGTTATTATGTTTGGACATGTAACGTATTAGGTCCTTGGCTAATTCTTTGAATATTTCAATATCATTATAGGCTATTGCAGTGCCAATCTGTACGGCTGAAGCACCTGCCAGAAGAAATTCAATAACATCTCGGCAACATGTTATTCCTCCACAGCCAATTATCGGCAAGGCAATTTTTTCATAAATTTGATAAACGCATCTTAACGCGATTGGTTTTAGGGCAGGTCCTGATAGTCCTCCGAACTTGCCTCCAAGTATGGGTCTCCTTGTTTCAATATTGATAGCCATAGCCTTCATTGTGTTAGTGACTGTAAGGGCGTTAGCGCCTGCATTGGCCGCCGCCTCGGCTATCTCAACTATATCTGAAGCGTTGGGGGATAATTTGACTATAATTGGGCCCCGAAAATTTTTTTTCGCAGCTCTTGTTACTTTTTTCAACAACTCAGGATCTAAACCGATCTCGACCCCAACCTGTTCTACATGTGGACATGAGACATTCAACTCCAATGCGTCTACGTTAGCGTTGTCAGCGAATGAAGCAGCCTGTGCGTATTCGTCCTCATTAAAACCGAAAATGCTTGCGATGATAGGTATTCCACTTTTCTTGGCTTCTTGGATTTCATTTTTCATAGCTTCAGCTCCTGGATTTGGCAGCCCCATAGAATTCAGGAAACCGCCGGTAACCTCAGTCATTACAGGCCCTGGATACCCTTCTCTTGCTTTTAGGCCAAAAGATTTAGTTACGACAGCCCCTGCTCCCTTTTGTGCGATGTACTTTAACATAGTTCCAGAGATTCCTAGAGTGCCTGAAGCCAAGATGAATGGATTTCTAAGTTCCAATTTACCTATTTGACTTGACATATTGATTTTAACTGAATTCAATCAATGATCCTCTTTGAAATATTAGAGAGCTTACTGCTCTTTTTTGGATTAAATGATTGTGACAGACTCAACAGAAAAGGTTTATTGATTCTGCTAAAATTATCTTTCAATTACGTCCTATGTATGGATAGAGACATGGAGCTGAATAATTGAAATCTACGTTGGTAATTACGACTGTTGGAATATTTGCGCTTAACTCTAAAGGAAGCATTATCGAACGAAAATTTTTCTCAAAGGATCCTAAGAAGGCTGCAGATAGATATCACCGACTTCGGAAAGGGGAAATCGTATCAGAGCTTTCTCAACTTCTCAAAGAGCTCCAGAAGAACAATTATAATGAACTGGTTATCGAAGACAGAATTCTGGCTTCTGAAATATCAAAGATTAAAGACTTCAATTGCATGGAATTCAATGAGTCAAGTGTAATTCAGAAATTCAGAGAAAAATTGGATGTAACTACAGTTAAACTGGGAAGATTTAGTGATCGTCAGGATTTTCAGGATTTCATAAGCAGGGTCACTCTTGCAATAGCAGAAGAAGCCGTAACATCTGAGACCCAGAAGAAAGATCTACATGCAATTCAAGCAATTCGCACTCTGGATGATCTAGATAAGACGTTAAACCTTTTTTCAGGCAGAGTTCGCGAATGGTACGGATTGCACTTTCCAGAACTAGAAAAATTGGTAGATAAACATGAAACGTATGCAAGACTAGTATCAGACTTTGGAGATAGAGAAAGTTATAAGATTGACAAACTTGAATCTGAAGGAATACCTGAGCAAAAAGCTAAATTGATATCTGAAAAAGCTGAGAATTCTATTGGTTATTCGGCTAATCCAAACGATTTGGAAACGCTTCAAAGCCTCTCAAAAAATACCATCCAACTTTTTAGGCTCAGAAAAACTACTGAAGAATTTCTCGAAGAACTAATGAAAAAGATAGCTCCAAATTTAACAGCAATCCTTGGTCCACTTATGTCAGCCAGACTCATATCAATAGGTGGAAGCTTAGAAAGATTAGCTATGATGCCCTCTAGCACAATTCAAGTATTGGGAGCAGAAAAAGCTCTCTTTAGATCTCTTAAAACTGGTTCAAGACCACCAAAACATGGAATCATTTTCCAACATCAAGCATTACATACTGCTCCCAAATGGCAAAGGGGAAAGATAGCAAGACTGCTGGCAAGTAAGCTTTCGATAGCAGCCCGAATAGATTCTTTTGGCGGTGAGTTCATAGGCGACCAACTAGTGAAATATATAGAAAAGAGAATTTTAGAAATTCAAAAAAAATACCCTTCCGCACCTAAGGTGAAAAAAAGATATGGTAGAAGTCGAGGTTCACGAACATGATATTTTTCCAAACGTATTCCTCGTGAAAACAAGAGGCCAAGAGAAACTTGCAACCAGAAACATGGTTCCGGGAACAAGCGTTTATGGGGAAGAGTTAGTACAGTATAATGATATCGAATACAGGATCTGGGATCCATACAGAAGTAAATTAGCTGCTGCAATAAAAAAAGGGCTGCATGAGCTACCGATTAAACAGGGAGAAAGAATACTCTATCTTGGAGCAGCATCTGGAACTACCGTCAGCCATGTGAGCGATATAACAGGAAACACAGGCCAAGTTTACGCTGTTGAGTTCTCGCAGAGAAGCATGAGAGATCTGATAGAGAAAGTATGCAGAAACCGTTCCAATGTTAGACCGATTTTAGCAGATGCGAGGGTACCCGCTGAATATAGATTACTTGTCAGTATTGTCGATTCAGTATATTCTGATGTGGCACAGCCTAATCAAGCCAACCTATTCTCAGAAAATGCAGATGTATACCTTAAGGAAAAAGGAAGAGCAATCATTGTTATCAAATCAAGAAGTATTGATGTTACACAAAGACCAACTGATATTTTCAAAAAAGAAATCAAAATACTTGAAAACTACGGATTTCATGTATCTGAAGTCATCAGGCTTGAGCCATTTGATAAAGATCATGCCATGATAACGTTAGGACGCTAAATTCGAGCTAGCTAGCCCTATCTAGACAAATGATTTCTAACTCCACAAAGGAGGATGAACTACGTTTCATACCTTTTCATAACAAGTACTGTTGAGAGGCAGCAACCAACCATAGGTGGTAATGTTCTTAAGAGCCTCCGACTTCAAAGATAATGAACACGAAAAAAAGGTTACAAATTCTATGAGTAAAAAAGATAAACCTGAAGAAGTAAAACCTACGATAGAAGATCTGCATGAGAAAATAAAGGATACAAAGAAATT
>JAGLGJ010000137.1 GCA_023144075.1 Candidatus Bathyarchaeota archaeon
GTCTCTTGATTTCTTAATCTTGAGTAATCTACTTGTAGACATTAGTTGAATATATCTAGAAATTATTCCGTCATCATTTATTTCTAAGAGTTTTTTTACTTTTTTTATTACTCTTGATAGTTCGAGAGGTGTTTCAGTTAATCTCCTTGGATCACCAGCATAACTGTATAGAAGAATCTTTGATAAGGTTCTCCAACGTTTCATGTGTTCATTTGGTTCAGTAACATTCAATTTTGTTAAGGTATCAAATAGTCCCATGTCACTTCGTGTAAGTATTTGTTCTGCATCAAAGAACCAGGGAGTTTCTTCGTATATTTGTCTGGCTTTTCTCCAAATTGAATTAAAATTGATCGTATCATCCAAGGCAAAAACATAAGTTAAAAATAGCGAATGTATTTTGGAACCAGAAATAATTCCTTTAGGTAAGCTATAGTCTGGTGGTTCGTATTTCTCAAATAATCCTAATCTATTCTGGTATTGGTGATAGATACTTTCACCTAATTCTCTTGCTTTACTTTGATCAACTATCAGTGAATTTTTTTGGTCAAACATAAGACAATCAGAGGCTAGACTCTTCCAACTTTTCTTAATCTTAAGCTTTCTTTATATCTACTAAGATGGTTATAAGAAAAAGCATTTTTCTTTCGGGTAATATAGTTCAATAAGGTTTGTATTGAGAATTGCCAACGAAACTTGATCGTTTGGACATCAAGATTCTAAGAATTCTTCAAGAAGATGCTAAGAAATCCTATGTTAAGATTGCAGACCAACTTCAAGTCACTGAAGGTACAGTAAGATTTCGGATCAAGAAATTGTTAAAGGATGAAGTCATAACGCGGTTTCTAGCTTTAATTGATCCAAGAAAATTAGGTTTCCAAATTACAGCAGTAGTAATGCTCAAGGTTGATGGATCGTTTATTGATGATGTTTTTAACAAGCTCATTAAACTTCATGAATCTCAGCATGTCTTTCAGAGTACAGGGGAATATGATATAGTATCTATTGTTCATACAGAGGATCTTCAACATCTTGGCAAATTGATTAATAAAATAAAATCTTTCAAAGGAGTTAAAAACGCAACTTTTTCTGTTATTACAAGATTCGTTAGAGTAGAACCTACACTGAAATTATGAAGTCGACTTACGAATATCGTAAATTATAAAATTATTTTTTATAATTTTCGTAACTTTTTATATCACATTTAATGTAACTTGGATTACTCGGTAGATTTTGATGCTCATCGAAATGAAAGTCGCCAATAAACAAGTTATTGTTGTAGGTGGCGGTGAAGTAGGTGAGCGTAAGGTTCAAGCTCTTCTAAGAGAAGGCGCAAAAGTAACTGTAGCAAGTAAAGATTTTACAGATTACTTGTCAAATCTTGGTAAATCAAATAAAATTAATTTAAAAAAAATTGAAAAAGAACCGTTATCGCAGATAGTAGGAACACTTACTGATTTTGATATAATTATTGCAGCAACTGACGATGAAGAAATGAATATAGCACTATCCAAACAGGCACGGAGTTCTAAGATCCCTATCTGTGTAGTTGATCACCCTGACATATGTGACTTCTATTTTCCCGCAACAACCGACTTTGGAAATTTGAAAATTGCCGTCTCAACTGGAGGAAAAAGCCCAGCAATGGCTAGTGTTCTTAGGAAAAGGCTTGAGAAATATGTAACTAAAGAAGATGTTCTCCAAGTCGAGTTACAGGATTATGCAAGAAAAATTCTCAGATTAAAGATTAAAAGTAGTTCACAGCGAAAAAAAATATTGTATGAAATAATGGAGGATAATCAGGTTTCGACATTTATTAAAGAAGATAAATTGGAGGAAGCAAAGAAGATTGCAGAAGAGATCATTAACAAACATTGATCCAAATTTTGGAAGGTCAATAATAAGTTGGCAAGTCATTAAGAAAATTTCTATTTTGTTTACTTACGAAAGGGTTGAGGATAAGTAAATTGTCTTTTCCAAATGTTAGAATGCGAAGAATAAGAAAAACAAACCAACTAAGAGATTTGGTAAGAGAAACAAGACTTAGTGTAAAGGATTTTGTCTATCCGGTTTTCATTAAGGAAGGAATATCTAAGCCTGAACCTATTGAATCAATGCCAGGTCAATATAGACTACCAATCAGTAATTTGCAGAATGAAATAGACACATTGGTATCTCTCAATATTCCAGGAGTGCTTATTTTTGGGATTCCTGAAAAGAAAGATGCCCTTGGTTCATCTGCCTATCATGATGATGGTGTTGTTCAGCAAGCTATCAAACATATCAAAGAAGCTAATGGAGATAAAATTACAGTATTTAGTGATGTTTGTCTTTGCCAATATACAGATCATGGACACTGCGGAGTAGTTGAAGATGGAAAAATAATTAATGACAAAACTCTAGAGCTTATGACGAAGACGGCAGTAAGTCATGCAAAATCTGGAGCTGATATTGTGGCTCCTTCAGCTATGATGGATGGACAGGTTCAAGCAATAAGAGGGGGTCTGGATAAATTTGGATATTCTGATGTTGCAATTATGGCGTACGCAGCAAAGCATGCATCATGCTTCTATGGACCCTTCCGTGATGCGGCTTATTCTGCCCCATCATTTGGAGATAGAAGAAATTACCAGATGGATTACTCAAATCCAAATGAGGCTCTAAGAGAAGTTGAGCTTGATGTAAAAGAAGGAGCTGATATTGTTATGGTAAAACCTGCATTAGCATATCTTGACTTAATTCATCGTGTAAAGACTACTTTCAATATGCCTACAGCTGCCTATTGTGTTAGTGGAGAATATTCTATGATCAAAGCTGCTGGAAAAATGGGCTGGCTTAACGAGAAGGCTGCAACAATAGAAGTTCTAACAGCGATCAAACGTGCAGGGGCCGATATGATTCTAACATATTTCGCAAAGGAGGCTGCACAATGGGTTCAGGATTAGGATCAAAACCACTCTTTGAGAAAGCATCAAAGTTGATGCCAGGGGGAGTTAACAGCCCAGTAAGAATGTTCAAGCCTTACCCTTTCTTTACTCAGAAAGCCACAGGATCTAAACATTATGATGTGGATGGAAATAGCTACATTGATTACTGCATGGCATATGGGGCCATAATATTTGGACACAGCCACCCTCCAATAATCCAAGCGGTCAAGAAAAAGCTTGATTTGGGAACAGTCTATGGGACACCAACGGAAGCTGAGATTCAACTAGCCGAACTCATAACAGGTTCCCTACCATGCGCTGAAATGGTAAGGCTTGTGAATAGTGGTGCAGAGGCAACAATGCATTCCATACGACTTGCTAGAGGATACACTGGAAGAAAAAAGATAATTAAATTTGACGGATGCTATCATGGTGCACATGACAGTGTACTTGTTAAAGCAGGATCCGGAGCTGCATCATTTGGTATTCCAACATCTCAAGGAATCCCTGAAGATACTACCAAGAACACATTGGTAGTACCCTACAATAGTGTACCCCTACTTCAAGAGATATTTGAAAAGGAAGGTGATGATATAGCTGCTATAATAGTTGAACCTGTTATCGGAAACATGGGTGTTATACCACCATCAAAAGGTTATCTTAATGAGCTTAGACGAATAGCAGACAAGTATAATGCATTATTGATTTTTGATGAAATAATAACGGG
>JAGLGJ010000138.1 GCA_023144075.1 Candidatus Bathyarchaeota archaeon
AACTTCTCCCACAGCAGGTCAGATGTCTACTACGGCTCCAACTAATCAAACAAGAACAGTCTCAATGAAAATTCCGTCTATGGGAAATTGCAGCTATCACCGTGAACTTCCTGCAATGTACATATGCAGTAGATGCAGTCGATCTATATGCAGAGCTTGTGCCAGACAATACTTAGATCTTACTTTCTGCCCGGAATGTCATGGATTCGCTGCCCCTCAACCACGTTATTATTAGATCAAAAAGTCAAAATTGAACGTTTCTTGAGGGACATAAAACATTCCATTATAGCGCGCTAGTAAAATCAATGATTTTTTCCTTGAGCGTGTACGCAAATCGAATTCAATTAAAGCTTAATATGTGTTCATATTTAGCAACGGATAATTGGTGAAATTTTTTTGGAGTCGGTATCACGTGGACAGAAGGCTACAATATATCCTGGAGAACGTTACACTCCCAGAGAAAGAGTCTGGAAAACCCTTGAGCATCAAGAAGCGGATAGAGTTCCGGCTGAGCTTGGTGGATGCCTTTCCTTTATGATGAAACAATCATACTTCAATCTTAAACATTATCTTCATTTGCCAATTTTTTTTAAAGAGATTGATTATTGGCCTGGGGGAACACATTACACTTCTTTTTGGACAACACCAATAGATGAAAGGATCTACAGAAGATTCAGAATAGATTTCAGACCAATATCTATTAGGTTTCCAAGACCTTTTATTCCTCAGAAATTATTTTCAGATAATTCGTTTATTGACGAATGTGGATTTCATAGGAAAGCAGGAGAAACTTATCTGGAGTTCGCTAATCCATATCCGTTAGAACGCATGGAAAATATTGATGAAATTATTGATGATCCTTACTGGCCAGATCCT
Organism: Candidatus Bathyarchaeota archaeon; assembly: GCA_023144075.1. GTDB lineage: Archaea > Thermoproteota > Bathyarchaeia > 40CM-2-53-6 > RBG-13-38-9 > RBG-13-38-9. Next base: position 877 of record JAGLGJ010000138.1, read on the forward strand.
GAGAAAGACAGATCTGTTGAGGGTCTTGATAGGAAGGCCAAAAGGATTGATGAGGGGGGGTATGCTTTATGTTGTGTTGCCCCTATGGGTGGGGTTTTTGAAACATCATGGCAAAGAAGAGGATTCAACAAATTTGTCGAAGATATGTATTTTCGACCAAAAATAGCTAATGCGATATTGGACAAGGTCAAAGATGTTTTAATACAAATGTATGGAATGATGCTCGACCAGATTGGTGACCATTGTACGCTAGTCGGTGTTGCAGACGATATGGGTGGTCAGACTTCTGGCTTTTTAAATTTAGACACTTATAGAAAGTTCATAAAGCCGAGACATCAAGAAATCTATGATTTTATTCGTAAAAAAACAGCTGGAAAGATCTATTTACATTCATGTGGAAACGTGGATATGTATATCAATGATTTCATTGAGGAGGGCATAGACGTTCTCAATCCAGTGCAACCAGAGTGTCCAAATATGGACTTGAAAGACTTGAAAGATAAATATGGAGATAAAATCACGTTTTGCGGTGGTGTAAACTCTCAAAGAGTTCTCCCACGCGGAACCCCTGCTGATGTTAAAGCGGAAGTGATAAGAGTTATACAGGCAGCTGCAAATGGAGGAGGATTTATAGTCGCGCCAGGGCACATAATTCAACCAGATGTTCCACCATGGAACGTATGTGCTTTGTATGATTCAGTAATAAAACATGGTCAATATCCGATAAAACTCTAAGGTGGTTAGGATGGAGCAGAAAGATATTTTGGAAAAATTCAAGAACGCAATAGTCGATCTAGATCTAGAAAAGGCCTTAGATTCAACGAAAGAGGCTCTGAATAACGGTGTCGCCCCGTATGAAATAATGGATACGATGCGGAGTGCAAGTAACCTCGTTGGACAAAAGTTTGAGTCATGTGAATACTTCATAAGTGAACTGATAATCGCAGGTACAATAATGAAGTCGGCCTCAGATCTCTTGAAACCTCACATGTCAGGAGATAAAACTAGATACAGAGGTAAAGTTATAATTGGTAGTGCTCCAGGAGATATGCATGACATTGGAAAAAATCTAGTTGTAGTGAGTCTAATGGGTGCGGGATTCGAGGTAGTCGACCTAGGAATAGACGTCCCTGCAGATAAATTCGTTCAAGCGGTAAAAGATGAAACTCCCAATATAATAGGAATTTCCGCATTAACTAGCACTACTATGATGCGGATCGGAGAAGTAATAGAAGCTCTAAAATCATCCTCGATCCGTGACAAAATAAAAGTCATTTTAGGAGGGGCTCCTCTTACAGACGAGTTCGCAAAAAAAGTTGGGGCAGATGCCTGCGCCAAAGATGTTATTAATGGAATAAAAATCTGTGAAGAATGGCTTTCAGAGTAGTCATAATAAAAAATATGCGTCAGGATGAAATCTTAGGAGTCCTTCACACCGATCTTATTCCACTTCACATTTTTCTCATCGAATTCATACTCAGCGAAATCAGGCTGAAGAACTACAGCACGATCAATTCTGAATGCTCCACTTTTCTCATGAAATCCAAAGTAGATTTGGGCTTTTGAAGATGGTAAATTTTCCTTCTGGACCAGATGCCACAGATATTCTAGTGCTGAATCTAGATGCTCGAAGATTGCTTGAATGACTTTGCGATCACTCGTTTTACATCGCATATACACTCTAAGACTTTCTATAGAATATTCAAAAGATATCATTGGGGCATCTCCTCTTCTACGTTTGCCCAAGATTTTTGATATATTCTTTGCGGCTTTTTTCCAGTATTCACTCTTAATGACGCCCAATAGTGATGGTAAGTTCTTCTCTGAAATGTTTCCTAGAGCAAACACTGCAGTTGGAGGCTTATCTTCGGTTGCCTTTAGAATATATGTTCTGTCTTTAAGCTCGAAAGCTCCACCCAAATTTTCAGAAATCTTTGCTAATTCTTTCTCACTGAAATTCTGATCTAATGCAATTGTTAGTTGTAGTCTATCCATTTTCTTACACTACATTGATTTAAGTATCTGTTCAAAGAAAAATCTTGCCCAGAATGATTATCATTTTTACTCTATAGATATGAGGTCATCGCAACCGATTTCACATGTATTAAAGGAAATTTATTGTAATTATGGTTGTAATTGACCGCAGTTAGGACAATATCTTGCTTCAAACTCAATAAGTCTAGAACAATTTACACATACTTTCTGACGAACAGGTAGTGGACTTGGTGCAAGACTTTCTAGCTGATTTGAATTATTAGTGTGAGTGCGAGGGATTGGCGTCTGCATTTGCTCTTGATTTTGAGGCATTCGTGGACTACTCGAATCAGACTGCGTCTCTTCCTGGGGACCTAGAAAACCTCCAGATTTCAACTTATCTATGGTTACTTGAAGTTCTTGAGTACTAATTCCTAGCTCTGTTGCTGCTTTGGACAAAGAAATTTCTCCATTATGAGACTCAATATATTTGAATACTTCATCGTCTATCGAGGTAGTTGATTCAGAAGCTTGAACTCTGATCGGTGTTGATACAGTTACTCTTGGTGGTGGAATGCTTGTTCTTGTTTGACTTGTTCGTGGACGAGGGATCTGTTCTCTCTCTCTGTTTTTAGTTTGTCTTTCAGTTCGCCCAAATTTACTTTTTAACCGATTTTCAATTTGAGAGAGTATGTTTGTAAACTCCATTTTTCTATCTAAAGGATAGGTTCTGCAATAATCACACCAAGGTTTTCCATTAACAGATCTAAGTTGAAATCCA
>JAGLGJ010000139.1 GCA_023144075.1 Candidatus Bathyarchaeota archaeon
TTTATCTCATCTATCCGGATTCGATTTTCTTTAGCTTCTTTGGCTATTCTCTTAGCGGCATCAATTATTTCTGCTCTGCCACCATAAGCAATAGCCAAGTTTAGGTAGTGACCATCATATTCCTCTGTTGCACTCTCTATTTCTTCTAATACTTTCTTTAGGCTACTAGGGAGATAATCCAGCCTACCTATTGCTGTTATTCTCACTTTCTTATTGTGTATTCTTGGATCAGAGCCGAGTTTAGCTACATACCTTTCAATTAATAATAAAATACCTTCGACCTCATTCATTGACCTTTGAAAATTTTCTGCAGAGAAAATAAAGACTGTAATTGTCTTCACGTTAAGTGCTAAGCACCAATCAAGAAAATTTTCTCCCACAATAGCACCTAGTTTATGGCCTTCATTATTTTTCAAGTTTCTTTCATAGGCCCATCTTCGATTTCCATCTAATATTATTCCGAGATGTCTTGGCATCTTAGTTTTTCTTACTTGCTCAATTAACCACTTTTCGTATATCTTGTATGCACCTGTTGCTTTGAGCAATCCTGAAAGCATATGTAGTCCTCCAAATTCCTTTATTTACTATCAATACTAAAATTCAATGAAATATGGCACAATGTTCAATTATTTTTAATAATTGACTTAAATCTTCTGCAAATCTGAGCTAATCGGGAGCCGTTGCTATTCCAGTTATTTTAGATTTTTTTGTGCTCCATTAAAGCTTTGAATTCCTCAAGTGATATTTTTCTACCCTTACCGAGTTTTGTTGATCCTGATTCAAGTAATTTTGCAGTAAATTCGTTAGCTTTCTTTAGACGTTCAGCCTCCTCGTTCCCATAGAACTCTTTTCGAAGATTCTTCATTTCGATGGTATTAGCTATTAGTTCCCCTTCTGCCTTTTCAGCCTGGGTTTTCGCATGCAGATATTTTTGATGTGCTTCATCTGCTTTCGATTTTGTTTCTTTTAGTTTAGTTACTGATTGCATCATTTCTTCATGTAACTTCTGACTTGCCTCTGCTCCTCCTAAAAGGTGCTTATGAATTGATTGCGCATTCTTCCTAATGGAAGTTATTTCCGTTTTTTCTCCAGTGACCGCGTCTTGAATTCCCCTAACTTGTTGGAGTCTGGATAGTTGTTCCTCTAATCCTTTCACTTGAATGAGCATCTTATTCTCTTCTTTCATATCAAGTGAAGATGTCTGGAACTTCCATTCAAGTTCTTCAAGAGCCGTTTTTGTTTTGTTGAGATTTCCTCTATTTTCTGGGTGAATTTGCTTAAGGTCCGTGATTAGTGCATTAGCTTTATCCTGTTTCTTAGAAATATCCTCTCGCAATTTATCTCTAGAACTCTTGAGATTCCTGACTTCGTCATTGACAACATCTCTTTGACTTTTTATTGTTTTAATCTTTTCAGCTAATTCCTTTAGTTCTGAATTCAATAGATTACGTGTACTAATCCATGTTTTACATTCATTGCGAAAGTGCATATGTTTTTCTTTTAGAGGTTCCATTTTTTTAACAATATCATCGATTACTTTATGTTTGGACTCGGATGTAGTTTCGACCAGCTTCGTTACACCTTCTGATGCCATGTTTTCATTAGATAGTGTCCGTTATCTTATGTTGATAACATCAATTTTTGTTTTTGAATTCTACTAGACAAGACGTTTTTCCTTGATATTACCCAACTATATACTTACTGGTTTTTCAGTAGAAGAATATCCACATTTCTCGCATACATATTTGAACATGTAACTGTAATCTCTAATTGATGCTTTCTTCGATAGAACAGCCCCACATTTTGGACATTTCGCAATAGTTTCTTCTTTCACTTGTACAGCCTTCATCATTCATTTCTTTTCAGTATTTGCTTAGATATTTACCTGTCTTAATGATATTATTTCTAAAATGAAGATAAAGAAATCCATGTTTACCAACCCTTAACAAGCTTATCCAACACCTTTCCCGCCAAATTTTCTTCGCGTGGGATCCATTTAACTATAATCTCTCTATCACGAGAAAGAGTTCTCACTTTCGAAGCCAATTTTCTTAGCTCAGAGTTTCTTATTTTATATTCTCTTTCTAATTGTTTTACGGCCAGTAGACTGTCTGAGTATATGGTCATGTTTACATCCGTTAGCTCTTGGAGAGCAGCTATTATTGCTTTGTATTCAGCCTGGTTATTCGTCAACAGTTCTTCTCTGAATATCTTAGGTTTTTCGCCAGGGATGAGATAGCAATACGTTCCATTCTTCCCTGAACCGTCAACATAAACTTCCAAGTTTCACACGACAGAATCCGGAGCATATGTAGATGAGCTTTAAGGTTTCTCAATTAAGATTCGCGCGTCTACTACACTAGCACCTTTCTCATATGCCATTATTGGATTTAAGTCCATTTGATTTATCATAGGCAGATCCATTATAAGTCGACTTGCAGCCAACAAGATGTCAACAATAGCCCCCTCATCCACTGGAGGCTGTCCTCGATATCCCTGAAGAATTGGGTAAGCCTTGATTTCGCGTATCATTGATTTGGCATTTGACTCATCAATGGGCGCAATTCTAAAAGTTACGTCTTTTAAAATCTCTACGAACACGCCACCCAGACCGAACATCAATGTCTGTCCAAATTGCGGATCTTTCAATCCACCTATAATTATCTCGGTTCCCTTGGGAGCCATCTTCTGGACTAATATACCTTGTATTTTGGCATCGGTCTTGTAACGTTTCGAGCTATCAATGATCTGATTATATGCTTTCTCAACATCATTAGCATTATTCAAACCTATGACGACTCCACCTGCATCCGTTTTATGCAGAATATCCGGTGAGACAATCTTTAAGACAATTGGATATCCAAAACTCTCCGATATTTTGATTGCTTCTTCTGCATTTGTTGCTACCGAAAAATCAGGGGTGGATATTCCATATTCTTTGCATATAGTCTTAGCTTCAGGTTCGATAAGGGCTAATCTGTTTTCATTTATAGCATTTTTGATAATTGTCTCTGATTCTCTTCCCATCAGTTGCACCTACACTCAATACAAGATGATACCATAGCTAGTTCAATTCTTATTATGTTATATGTTTTATCCGTGATCATAATCATATGATCTTCTGATATACAGCATTTTTCGAACTACTCTTCGAATTCAACACTTAAGCGTTTCTCCATATTGCGATAGATAAAAATTAATCGGAAAAAAGAGTCTCAATCATGGTCTAGGTTCTTCTCCTCCGAGTAATATTCTTGTGAGATAAGCATGTAACTCTATGAATCCAATTTCTTTCTTTGACGATATTGGTATGAGATCGAAATTCATACCTGTTCTTGAAATTGCTTCAGATAGATCTCTCCCAATGATTCCGGCAGTCTTGTTCTGCAAAGTATCGAGTGCGTCAATCAACTTCGAATGATCGTCAGACCAATTAAGGGTCTCCTGAAGTTTCTCTTCTTCCATCAGATCTTGCTTGGTCAAAACATGAATCTGTGGTTGAAGGAGTCTCGAATGAATCGCTGATGCAAGAAATGTGTTCGATATATAATTCAGTGGAGTGGATGAAAATATCCCATCAAATAAATAAACAACAGCCTTCGGGCAATTGGCAATACCATCCACTATAA
>JAGLGJ010000014.1 GCA_023144075.1 Candidatus Bathyarchaeota archaeon
GATATTATCAAATTACCCTCTGGGATTAGGCTTCTTCAACCTAAAAAAATCCATTCTCCCCGATATTCTGCAAAAGATAAAGATGAGTTACTAAATCTCGTAGAAGAAAACAAAAAATCAATTGACACCATTTTAAATCATTATATGAACAATCCTACGCCTATCTTATTCATAAATGATCTTTCAATATATTTCCAATCAGGGAAATGGGAGAAGGTTTTTAATGTAATGCAAAAAGCAAAAGTTGCACTTGCCAACGCATATTACGGAAGGTCTCTTGAGAATGACCTTAAAACAGGTATATCAAAAATTGAAAGGAAAACACTCGAGAAAGTATCGAGCAAAGCTGATATGATTATTCATCTTTAAATTCAAACTTCGGTAGGCATTAGTCGTGAGGATCTCAATACTGTGATCAAACCAGTTCCAAATACAGTCGCTACCACCGTCATTAGTAACCGCTCTATCGTTGAGATAGGTAGCATGAAAATAAATAATTCAGGGATGCCAGGGAGATTCATAGAACCGAGCATTGATTCTACTGCTCCTAATGGAATAAACCAACCTAATCCTAAAATGAATATAATATTACCGAGCATATGATCCGAAATCAATCCACAATAGCTTGACAAGAAAATTGCAAAAGATAATTTCTTCTTATCTTCACTTTCGTACATAACAGAAATTTTCCCTCTAAAAATTAAGATGATTATCAGACCAGCCCAATGAATAACAGGATAAAAAGGAGCGATTTGACCAACCCAAGTAAGATACCATGACGCTGTCAAAATAAAGACGATTAAGGCAGCAAATTTCCATCCGCTAATATTGTGACCCATTATTTTGATTTCTTTTTTTGATAACATTCCAGCCACTAATGCTGAGATTGCTGGAGCAAATGAAGTGAGAATCGCAAATACTGGCCAACCTCTGTAACCAGCAGCTATTAATCCCCCTATTAATGCTGCAGCCGATCCAAGGTAGGGTCCTATTATCAGTCCGTAAACAGGGGCTATCGAAGCGTCTAGTGTTATCCGGGCTCCAGGTAAGCCAATTAATGGGATGCCGGGAAGAAGGATTATTACTGTTACTGAAAGAGCTGCAAAGACGGCTACAAAAGAAACTTTTTTAGCATCAAAATATTCTTTTTTTGAATGCAATTTTTCTCTACCATTGGTATCATTTCATCATTTAAAAAAAATGTTCAAAGGTAATTTGGCTTTTCTAAAATCATTTTTTAGGAAAGAATGGTTCGTACAAGTTAAATTCAAAATCTTATATAATCCGTTTCTATCAATCACTTGAAATTGGGGGAGCTGGAAAAAAACCGGCTGAGAGGATGGCTGCAAATCCATTGACCCTTTAACCTGATCCGGATAATACCGGCGGAGGTAATAACAAATTGATAGCTATTCTTCATGAAATTTTATACCAAACTTCCTTTTCAAATGGTAGATGTTAAAAAATGGTTAAGTTTGGTTTTCCGGAGGTACGTACACCTCCAGAATATGGAATAGAGCCAGTAAAAGAGGAATATCGCTGTCTTGGATTCTTAGATTATTTCATATTATGGTCAAGTCTAGGAGTTGGACTATTAGTCCTATTAGCTGGCACATTACTCGTGCCAGCATTAAGTTTTAGAGACGCACTTCTTGCAATAATCATTGGCACAGCAATAGGTAATATTCCTCTTGTACTCGCGGGATGGATTGGCAGCGAATATGCCATACCAACTATGGTGACAATCAGACCTTCTTTCGGAATACGAGGTTCATATTTTTCATCTATTTTGAATCTGATTCAATTGATAGGATGGACTTCTTTTGAAATAATTATTATGGCCAAGGCAGCTGATACAATTAGTATTGCAACGATCGGTTATTCGAACATAACTCTATGGATAATTATATTCACAATTATTTGTATAGCAATGGCAATCGGTGGACCATTACTTATAATAAGATACTGGCTCGAAAAGTTCGCTATATGGATTGTTTATGGTACATCAATTTGGATTGCATATTACATCCTTTCCAAAGTAGACTTTTTTGATTTATTGGCGATTGAAGGCCAAGGAGGTTTACCCTTTTTGTTAGCTATAGACTTAGTCATAGCAATGCCAATATCATGGATGCCTTTAGCAGCTGATTACTTGAGATTCTCAAAGGATTCAAAACGTGCATCTGCCGGAATGTATTCTGGATATTTCTTAGCAAACTTTCTATTCTATACTCTTGGTATTCTATTCGTACTAGGTGCTGGGATATCTGATCCTATAATAGCCATATCGACAGTTGCATATGGTATTCCAGCTCTATTACTGATACTTGTTGATGAAACGGACAATGCGTTCGCAGATATCTACTCAGCTACAGTATCAGTTCAGAATATGCTACCTAGACTGTCACAGAAAATGCTGATCTTGGTAATTGGAGTAATTGGCATGTTAATGGCCTTAATAGTGCCTATAGCGCAATACACGTCTTTCCTTTTATTAATAGGGTCTCTTTTTATTCCGTTATTTGGTATAGTTATCACAGATTATCTCTTTGTGAAACGGAGAAAATACATTACTGAAGAGCTTTACTTACAGCATGGTCGTTATTGGTATCAGAGAGGGCTAAATATTCGAGCTGTAGTCGCATGGTCATTTGGAGTTTTTTCATATCATTTAATCGTAGCTTATGCTTCTTGGTTAGGAGGGTCAATTCCTAGTTTCATCATTGCAGCAATTATCTATTTTATATTAATGGGAGTAAAAAAATGAAGATCTCTTCTCGTATTTTAGAGCCTTACAATAAGATTTCAAGAGCATTGACAATTGCAGGATCCGACTCTGGAGGTGGTGCCGGTATCCAAGTCGACCTAAAGACCTTTGCAGCATCAGGAGTATACGGAATGAGTGTTGTTACCTCAATAACAGCACAAAATACGTTAGGAGTATATAGTATTCAAGATGTTGACTCAAAGACGATAACGGCCCAGATGAGAGCTATATTAGATGATATCGGAGTAGATGCGGCAAAGACTGGAATGCTTCACACTTCTGAAATAATTCAAACAATTATGCCAGAGATCAAGAAATTTAATATCCCCCTGGTTGTAGACCCTGTTATGGTAGCTAAGAGTGGAGCAACTCTCCTAGATCCCACCGCTATTGATACAATGAAAAAACATCTTCTTCCTCTAGCACAAGTAACTACTCCCAATATACCGGAGGCAGAAATACTTTCAGGATTGAAGATCTCATCTTACGAAGACGCTGTATTGGCAGCTAAAAAGATATCAGAAATGGGTACAAAAGCTGTTGTTGTGAAGGGTGGTCATATCAAAGGTAATCATGTCTTTGACCTTTTATATGTTGATGGACATATTGAAAAATTCGAGAATGAACGAATCGAAACGAATGCGACACATGGAACTGGATGTTGTTTTTCGGCGGCAATCACATCAGAGCTAGCGAAGGGAAAGAAAATATCGGAAGCTGTAGCCACTGCAAAGAAACTTGTTGATCTTGCAATAAGATTCGGCCTTAAACTTGGCAGAGGTCACGGACCAGTAAATCCAATGGCAATATTGTATAAAGAAGCAGAAAAATACTCAGTAATAAGCAATATGTCAGAGGCATTAAATCATCTCCAATCAGATCCCAATTTCCATCATCTCATCCCAGAATCACAAACAAATTTGACGATGTCTCTTTCATATGCAACCAACTCAAAAGATATTGCCGCAGTACCTGGTCGCATTGTAAGAATGGGTGATCGAACCCACATATCCTCCTCACCTAAATTCGGTGCATCAAAACATGTCGCTGCGACTCTAATCACTGTAAGAAAATATTCACCAATTATAAGAGCCGCGATTAATATAAAATTCTCTGAAAAAATATTACAGATATGTAAAGAACTGAAACTAACATTATCTTCTTATGATAGAGCTCAAGAGCCAACTGAGATCAAATTAAGAGAAGGCGAGACTACAATTTGGGGAGCTGAGCAGGCGATCAAAAAGTTTGGAGGAGTTCCAGATGTTATTTATCACAAAGGAGACTGGGGCAAAGAACCAATGATAATAATACTTGGGCGAAACACATCTGATCTAGCAAAAACAATCAAGGAAATAGCTTCAAGATATTCACGTGATGTAAAGTAGGAATTACGTAGAGACTGCTACTATGAAACAAGATCTTTTGATTGATATTTAATCTCTTTAAAAGTTTGCACAACTGCACAAAGATTTTTACAAATCAGTAAATTAAATGTGAAATGAATTGAGCGACACAGATTTTGATAGACTTGCCAAATCAATGTTCGAAACCTTTCTTCGACGAGATCCAATTTTTGCCACATCTATAGGAATTCACATCTATGATGATGTTTTACCTAGTGGCACATTACAGTCAAAATATGAAGATATTATCATTATGAAAAGTTATTTGAAAAAGTTTGAAGAGCTATCAAATAATACATTGATTAAAGAAAAAATGTTTGATCAGGATCTCGCAATAGATTCTCTTAAACTCTCATTATTTCTGGAGGATGAATTGAGATTATGGAGCAGTTCTCCTGAGGCTCCTGATATAGTAGGGACATCACTTTTTCTTTTATTGACCAGAGATTTCACTTCAATAAATGAAAGACTTGAAAGTATGACAGGTAGGATCGATCAAATACCAGATTTCTTGAATGAATCAAAACAAAGAATAACTGATCCTGTAAAATTATGGATACGACTTGCTATTCATGCAACTGAGGGATTACCCTATCTATTAGATGAAATAATCGTTCACGCTAAAAATGTAAATTATAATAATTTACAAAAATTAAATCAATCAAGTAAGGATGCTAAAATCACTATTAATAACTATAAAGAATGGCTCGAAAAAATTCTTCTGAATGCTAGAGAAGATTTTGCGATTGGAAAAGACAAACTAGATAAAATCCTGCAGCTTAGAGGACTTGGGCTTTCTTCGAATGAGATACTTAACTTTGCATATTCAGCTTTAGAGGAAGAGAAGAGTAGACTAACCGAATTATCTTACAAAATAAAATTGGGTGCATCAATAGAAGAAGTAAAAAAGATAATAAAATCCAAACATCCAAAAAACTTTAAGGAAGTTCTTGACGTTTACCGAAAATCAATTGAAGATGCAAAGCATTACATCCTTGAAAAAAAAGTGTTTAAGATACCGGCTAACGAAAATGTGGTCGTTAAAGAAACCCCACAGTTCATGCGCCATCTTGTTAGTACTGCAGCAATTTTTCAACCAGCTAAGTTTGATAAAGACCAACTCAGTCTATATCTTATAACTCCCCATAATGATACAAAATTCCTCGAAGAGCACAACTACTACTCTATTCCTAACACTACCGTACATGAGGCATATCCCGGCCATCATCTGCAGGGTTGTTGTGCGAACGAAAATCCATCTTTGATTAGATTGTTAACCCCATTTGCTGCTGAGTTCGTTGAGGGATGGGCTCATTATTGTGAGGAATACATGAAAAATATCGGATTCGATAATTCCTCTGAATCTAGGTTTGAACAGACTATAGGAATGATTTGGAGAGCGGCTAGAATGATTCTCGACATCAAGTTGGCCAGTGGTGATATTTCTTTTGATGGGGCTGTTAATTATTTGATTGAGCAGACAGGTATGGATAAACAAGTGGCCTTTATCGAAGTAAATGAATATGCAGAAAAACCTACTTATTTTCTGAGCTATTACCTCGGAAAACAAATGATATTGAAGCTTAAGCGTGATCTAATGAAGCAATTAGGAAATAATTTCAATGAAAATAAATTTCATGATGTACTTCTTAATGCTGGTAATATTCCGATGCGATATGTGAAGCGTGCAGTTCAGGAATCATTTGATATTAAACTTGATGATAGGTTACTATGATTAAAGAAACACGTATTTTCAATAAATCTTGTCACTAATATTATCCATAAGCTAAACACGCACAAAAACAGATTAAATCTTTAATCCGGTTCTCTCCATGACTTGAAGATATGCAATAAGTGTTGCAGGTAAAAGTTGAAGACCAATATGCAATGGTAGACCTACGTAATATACTATGACTGGTAGTCCAAGCACAAGCACCATAACAAAATAGACTGCAGGAATATCAAGTGAAGCAAGCATGAAACTCATTGTAATAATTCGAGTTTTCGTAGATGACTGAGGTCGAATTCTCTGTATTGCTAGAGCAGTCACGCCAGCCACAATGGTGAATACGGCTTTAACCGCAGGCCAAAGCCATGAAAGAGGATTTGCAGCGGTCAGTAGACCGATAATAGCTTGGACTTCTGTAGTGATCAAAGCCCCAAACGGACCATATAGATATGCGGAAAGGAGTATCCATCCATATGTATTTGAATATCCAAGTGGTGTTGCATTTCCGCCAGTTAAGATGGTGTCTATGCGTTCCAGAATTGAGGCAAGAACTCCCGCGGTAACTCCAAAAACCATTGAGGTAAGAATATCGCGTGTATTAATTCGGAGTTTAGTAATGTTTCTCATTGAAATTCAAACTACCAGATAATGGGTAGTTACCAATATATGAGTAAATATGAAGATATCTGAGTTTACAAATATTTCAAGTTCTATTGACAAATAGGAAAGATCGTAAGAATCAAACTCATTAATGCTAATAAGCTTCGATGAAGCATTGAATGTCTTTTAAGATAGCGATAAATAATTCTCTGGACACCATGTTTGGCGATAATTCCTTTGTCATTTATTGATTTCGTCAAGACTTCCGGGGGCATAGTTACAATATTTTTACTATTGATATCTTGTTACTACATTTTCTTAGCTTGGAATTCAAAAAAGCCTTTTAGAACAATTGATTTTTTTCCAAATGTTAGCGTTATGTCTTATGCTTGGCAGTCTGGAAATGTAATTAAGAGGAAGATTGAAAATTTTCTAAATCAAGACTATCCCAAAGATAAAATGGAGATAATCATTTATGATAATTGGTCTACAGATGAGACATCTGCAATATGCAAAGATTACCAGAAGCGAGGTCTAATCAAGTATTATCGGCCAAAGAGAGGTTATGATAGAAAAAGTCCAGTTCTCGATGAAGCAATCAAAAAAATGGCTACTGGAGATATATTAGTTCTTACGGATCCAGATGGTGTCTGTGAGAAGGATTGGATTAAAAAGATCGTTCAACCTTTCTCAGATCCAAAAGTAGGAGCTGCTGCTGGTATTACCCATTGTGGTAATTGGCATAAGAACTTATTCACCAAACTTAGAGCCATTGAAGATGAGTGGTGGAATAATATTGCGGTCACTGGAAGAGATGGAAAAATAAGAATCACCAATTTTCACCCAGTCTGTGGCTGCAACTATGCGTTGAGAAGAAACACTTGGAAAGACTTAGGATCTACACATGGTAAAAGCCTCCTTGAGGATCTAGTACTCAGCTTGGATCTTCATGATAAAGGATGGAAGGTAGCAGTAACTGATGCAAATGTTTGGCAAGAAGAGGCTGAGAATATGCAACAATACATCAGGCAGAGGAAAAGATGGTATTCTTTCAAATCTTTCGAGATGCTAAGAAAGAAAAAAAGACTTGATAGGCTGATAGGAATACTTCCTCAAGGAATACAGATGTCAGCAATTTTTTCACTTTTTGTATTAATCGGAATCATGATGCAAAACAGCCTCCTTGCAAAGATCAATAGTACAAATATGATCTTTGCTGCTTCTCCATTTATTTTCCATAATATTGCTATAGTATGGGGAATCATAAAATCCAAGAAATTAAAATTTTTACCCTATATCCCAATATTTCTGACTTTCGATGCATTGCTCCAACTTTGGTGTTTCATCGAGATCAGGATAAACTGGAGAAAAAAACAGGAATGGGTAAAAGTCTCTAGTGGAAAATACTATCACGTGGGTACTAAAATTAGAATGGATTAAAATTCTCGATTTAATTGGTAAGACAATATGATAATAATCCTGCTATTTCACTTCAATATGGTTTCTGGAATAAATTGGTGTAGCAGAAAACAAATAATCTTAAGCTAGAATCAATCTAATGGAGCAGAAGAACTTGAAGGTATTTACAATTTCTGGCAATAATCTTCCTGAAACTTGGGAGCAGGCTCTGCTTAAAACTTGGAGAGAGGGATCACTAACCTACACCGAGTATGAACAATGGAGTAAAGATTGTACGATGCTCATTATTGTTGAAGATCCTTTTTCTGAACCTAGAATACATATGGGTGGTCTATGTGGTAGTCTTAGCGATCTTTATGCATATGTTAAAGAAGTTGTTGAAGGATCAGAAGATCATTTTGTATATGAAGGAAAGCGACCATATGAATATCATGAGCGTCTCTTCGATTATAGGATAAATCAAGATTTGAGTGTTGATCAGATTGATTATATGATTAACAAGTTATGTGAGGGTCGGTCGGTTGAATTTGATGGAAAAGTGATCCCTGTAAAGGGATATTCTAGAAGAGCTCAAGCGATAACTTGGAAACCAGCAATAGACTCAAGTCTTGAACATCCACCATGTCTTCAAAGAATCTGGTGCAGGATTATTGAATCAAAGTTGGTAATGGAAACTTGCTGGAGATCCAGAGATGCCTATAAAGCAGCTTTTTGGAATATGTATGCCTTTACAGAACTGCAGAAATATCTCGCTAAAAAGATTAGTGCCAAGCTTAGTGAGAAGATAGAAGTCGGCGCATACATTGATTTCAGTAATAGTTTCCATATCTATGAACGCGATTTTCTGGACATCCAGAATCGTTTTCTAAAACTTGTTAATGGAAGAAAATTTGAAGAAAGAACTATGAGAACAACGGATTACATTAAACATTTGCATCAAACAGGTGTCATAGAAAAATAAATTGAGGCTTTTATGAAGAATCATATCTAAAAAAAATAATGATTTGTTTGAGCGGTTTTCATTCAATCTCTACTTGACATGTCTCTTATAGAGACCAAATGCTGTTAGTGTCGCTGTCAAAAATATAATGCTTACAGCAATTCCTTTGCGACTCATTTTTTTACACCTCCCGATTGTTGTGATCTCCCCTCGCCACAAGAAGAGTTGATATGTGTTTCACGTTTACAGATATTTAAACATAACTAAATTTTTCGAGTTATTTAGGCGCTCGATACATGTGAAACTCCACTATCAACCATTGTTATATTGAAGTGGATTTAGGCCTTTATAATACGAGGATTTGGAGCGTCATGAAATATAGAAAATTATTGGTTACTTTCTTTCTGATTATGACGGTCCTTCCCTCCGTTGGATTGTCTCAATCAAAGATGGAGGTTACTATGGAGACTGACAAGCAGTCTTACATCATTGGAGAGATTGTTTACATATTCGGTTTATTGACAGACTCCTCTAATGAACCGGTAAAAAACGCAATGATTTCTATACAAGTTGTGAATCCAACTGAGAAAATAATTCATATAGAATTGATCTATTCGGATTCAAATGGTGAGTTTCAAGATTCTTCTATGTTGACACCCTCATTAGACTTTGGAATATATAATATCTATATTACTGCCAGCAAGGCTGGCTATGAAGACACAATTTTAACGAAAGAATTCTCGATAATTGAGAGTGAATTATCTGATTTCTCTATATCTATAGAGCCAAAGACCCAAAAATTCAATCCGGGGGATACTCTGATTTTTACCGTGAATATTCAAACCATAGGTAATTTTTCATCGGTTGTAAGTTTGATTGCATCTGAATCCCCTGAGCATTTCACGGTTATCTTTTCTCCGAATGTGGTGACCCCACCAAACACATCAACTATGAGAATTATTACCTTAGATAATACGCCTGAGGGATCTTATAACATTCAAATTTCTGGCAATGGTGACGCAATAACTCGTAACGATATAGTTACAATCTCAACTGTGCCTGCAAGTGGATGCTTGATTGCTACCGCGACGTATGGTTCAGAAGTGGCTTCAGAAGTCCAATTTCTAAGAGAATATAGGGATGATATCGTCATGAAGACATTTTCTGGGAGAGAATTTATGAAAGTCTTCAACATGTGGTATTACTCTTTCAGTCCCAAAGTCGCGGATTTCGAGAGGAGATATGAGCCAATCAGAATCGTAGCTCAATATGCACTTTATCCTCTTCTAGGTATTCTCCAAATAACAATGAAATTTCACTATTTAATAGACTTTAATCATGAAATTGCAACAATAACGGCAGGTTTTGTCACAAGCAGTTTAATTGGTATAGTCTATCTATCGCCATTATATTACCTCTCTTGCTTATGTGTGTGCAAAAGGTACAGATTTCCATCAGTTAATGTACTAAGAGCAATAATCCTCTTGGTTCTTTTAGGACTTATAGAAATAGCTATTGGGGTGTTATATCAAATTCCCACTCTAGTAAGGCTGGGGACCTCACAGTTTGTGATAAGCTCGTTGGCTTGGGGGGTCTCAATTATGAAGCTATATGAAGTTATTTCCAATTACCCTCTTAGACTGCGAGCACTAATTTTAAAAAAACAGAAGACATTTTATTCTTGCATGTCTAACTCCAAACTGTAGTCAACAAACAGAGAAATCGATCCCATATTTAAAAAAAGTTTGGAAAGTTATTTGATGAGATATAGTGTATTCTTTCTGCTACTGGCAGCTTTACTAGTTTCCAACGGATTTCAGATTTCTGTCGCTGGACCTGAACTTGTGTTAACGGTCTCTATAGCTGTGGAACTTGTTGAGAAAGAAGGAACAGCTGTAGTAAGGATGACTGGAGAAGTATTAGATCCATATGACCAAGCAGTCAAGTCAGCCGCAATCTCATCTCAGCTAAACGATCCCAGTAAGACGAGTCTACACATATCCTTAGTTTATTCAAAGGAAGACGGAAGTTACTCGGATGAGTTCATAATTGTCAAACCTGTCACTGGGAATTACACTCTCCATTTGACCGCAAGCAAACCAGGTTATAATGATAAAAATATTCATGTTCCATTCTCACTAATGGCAGGAGATTATAACCTCAAAATATCGCCAAACTCCAGAACAATAATACAAGGATCTAATGCTTCTTTTGAAATAGCGTTGGTTCCACTTCAAGGTGATACTTTGCCTGAGACATCTATTAGAATAATCGGACTGCCAGAAAGGATCACTTATAATCTGATTAATAAATCGGCTACAATTCCAAGAACTTTTATGCTTTCCATTCTAACAAGAGAGAATACGCCAATTGGGAAATATAATTTTACAATTATTGGCGAAGGAGAAGGTTATAGCTCTACAACATGGGCAATTATTGAAGTTATAGAAACAATCACCCAACCAAGTGAGCCAACACCTTTAGATAACGAAAATCAAATATGGTCTTTTGCAACCTTATATCCAATATTTCTTGTTATAATTAGTATTGTCGTAATTTCTATTGTATTGATAATGTTTAGAATTCGAAAGCAAAAGCAAGAGCAAGTTACTCTTGAACCAGGAAGAGATAGAGATTATTTGGCGATAGCAAGAGCTCTTGCCAGAATTGAAGAATTGCGTGCGGCTGAAAAGCTCGATGAGGAAACATATAGAAGGCTGAAGAAGGAATATGAGTCTAAACTGGAGAAAGCAAAGAAAAAGAATTAAGTTTTTTCTAGATGTTTTTCCATTTGATTGATTACTTCAGATAATGCTTGACAGAATGGATGCTTAGGTTGCTCCACCACAAATAGATACTTTCCCCCATTAACTTGAACATCACAATAACATGGAATTATTCCTAGAAATGGAAGATTGAATTCTTTCCCCATAGCATTTTCAAGTTCTTTCTGTCCAGCGCCCAGAGGAAATTGTTCCGTTGGGATCCTATTGAGTAGAAGACCTGTCTTGCGCCCCAATGAACTATAGATTCCATGGATCATCTCTTTGGTTCCTGCCATATCAAAATCGTCCATCTTAGACACTACAATTATAAAATCTGATGAGACCAATGCGTTTATTGAAGAATAAGATACGCCAGGACTAGTATCGAAAATGAGAAAGTCAATACCTAATTCATTGTATAGTTTATTTTTCCCTGATAGTGTTCGATGAAGTGCTTTCATCTCCCAATTTCTGTCTTTAGTCATCATGTCTTTCATTGATTCAGTGCTAGCATCTGCGAACCCCACGTATAAGTGGCCTTTGAGTTGGTATTTGCTGGAGACATCTTTGATTGCATCATTGATTTCGCATTTTTCCTCTAAAAAGTCATTAAGAGTGTTATGAATGTCTGGCTTGAAGAGGACCTGCATACTTGGTGCTCTGAAATCGTAGTCTAGAAGACATACATTCTTACCATTTTTTGCATATAGAGCTGCAATATTCGCTGAGATAGACGTTTTTCCAGTACCACCTTTATATGAATGAATTACAATCGATTTTGGCATTGTCATTTTGCCTCTATATAGAAGTAGACGTCATGGCTCTTCCTTTTCTTCTTAACGTATCCCTTACTGACCAACTGGTTTAGATAATCACTCTCAGCAGCCCTGACTCTACCTGTTTTCTGCGATATGTCTGTTGCGGTAGCCTCTCCAACTTCAGTTAGTGCCAAAGCGGTTTTCCTTAAATGATCAGGCAAAGAGAGTAG
>JAGLGJ010000140.1 GCA_023144075.1 Candidatus Bathyarchaeota archaeon
GCCTGAACCGTTCGGCCACCCCGGCTTATTAGGTTACTAGATTTATACAGAATATTTGATTTTTGGTTTTAATACTATGATTTTTTCAAGGCATTTTAGTCGCTAATGCACCGCTTGAACAAGCACCGACACACTCCAAACATAAAGTACATTCAGGATCATTGAACTTCTCCCAAGGCAAATCAAGAATTCTAATTTGCATAGGACATATCTCTACGCAGTCTCCACATTTTGTGCATTTTGATGGATCCCTTTTCAAACCCAGAAAACTAAATCGCATTGGAATTGCCATAAGTGCTCCGGTAGGACATACATATCTGCACCAGAACCATGGAACCATGTAGGCCCCCACAAAAAATATTGCAAGAAGAACAAATCCTAATGCAACAATATATCCGGAAGATGTCAAATTTGTAAAATTTAACAGTCCAGATTCCGTTCCTGCTTGGACTAATCTAGGAATTGTGCTGAACAAAGTCGTTTCAGGTGCAATTGGTAAGAGTATGCCTTCTGCAAAACGACCAAGTGCTTCCTTGTATCCACTTCCAGCTTGCAGGAATAGGGAGAGTGCCAATGTAGATGAAAAGAAAACTATCAGCGATAATAGTAAATATTTTACTTTTATCAGAGAAACATGTTTCCTGAGAGAAACCTTAGTCGTAACGCCTTTCATCTTGAGTATAAGATCTTGTATAAATCCCATTGGACACGCCCATCCACAAAGAAATCTTCCAAAAACCGAACCGATCACCAATATAATGGCCAATGGAATAAGGGGGAACAAGGGATGGGAAAGCATAATCTGAAAGTAATCAAGAACCCCACCTAACAAGGTGTAAGATGAGTTTAGACTTGACAATACAGGTACAGGTACAGGGATAAAATTTATTTCGATGAAGGGATAGACAAATCTAAATGCCAAAAGGTTAAGAGCAAAAAATACAAGAAATTGAATAAGGTTTCTAAATAGTGAGTAAGGGAATCTGAATGACTGAATCTTAGTCCCTTTCTGTTCACTTGTCATGATCTTAACACCTATGGAGTTCCAGGCATTCCCATCAACATTTTCAGATAAGTAAACTGATCTATGTATGCCCCCAGAACTAACATCAGTAATCCTGTAGTCAGACACAATGATGCGATTATCTTCCTCATCAACTATACATCCAGATTAAACGATGAATAACGATTACCAATATAAATCATTGAATTTTCTAAAATGCATAGCTCATTTGACATATGAATCTTTCAAATAAATCCGTATTAAGTAGAAAACGAATTCTTTGGGAATCTTAAAATAGCACTGATTATAACATTGTTATAAATAGTTAAATTGCATAAAGGATTTTGGTGCCCAATTTTTGAGAACTATTTATGTCGATAATGCGGCCACAACACAAGTAGATGAAGAAGTAATAGAAGAAATGCTGCCTTACATGAGAAACAAATATGGAAATGCGTCAAGCCTTCATTTATTCGGTCGTGAAGCTTACCAGGGTTTGGAGAAAGCTAGACAGCAAGTAGCCGATTTATTAAATGCTTCTACTAAAGAGGTCATCTTCACCTCTGGAGGGACAGAGTCAGATAATTTGGCCATCAAAGGAATAGCACATAAACTCAAAGAAAAAGGAAAACACATCATAACAAGTAACATCGAACATCCAGCTGTGATCGAGTCATGTCAAACATTAGCTTCGCAAGGATTTGAAATAACATATCTGCCTGTCGATCCGTATGGTATCATCAATATAGATATTTTAAAGAAGAACATAAAAAAAGAAACGATTCTCATATCAATCATGCACGGTAACAACGAGATCGGCACGATCGAACCAATTCAAGAAATTAGTGAGATAGCACATGAAAAAGAAATTATTTTTCATACAGATGCTGTTCAGACAGTAGGAAAAATTCCATTAGACATGAAGAAGATGAATATTGATCTTCTTTCGATCTCTGCTCACAAAATATATGGTCCAAAAGGTGTAGGCGCACTTTTCAAAAAAGAGGGCGTTATACTAGAGCCATTAATTCATGGTGGAGGTCACGAACAAGGCTTTAGATCTGGAACTGAAAATGTTGTTGGAACTGTGGGATTGGGAAAAGCTGCAGAACTTTCAAGATCTAGGATGTTAGAAGACTCCAAAAAAATGTCCATAATGAGAGATAATCTAATTGAGAAGGTTACTACAGAAATTGAAGAGTCATATCTTAATGGGCATCCAAAATTTCGACTTCCAAACAATGCTCATTTTAGATTCTCAGGAATAGAAGGTGAATCATTACTTCTTAGTCTTGATGAGAAAGGGATAGCAGCATCAACAGGTTCAGCATGTTCATCGAAGAAATTGTTGCCTTCACATGTTCTTATGGCTCTGGGATTAAACGAAGTTCAAGCTCATGGATCGCTAAGAATTAGTTTAGGAAGAAATAGCGAAGAGAAAGACATAGAGTACATTCACAATTCACTTAAAGAAATGATAGTACGTCTAAGAGAAATTTCTCCACTTTGGAAAAAACAAAAATTCTAAGATATTAACGTAAAAAGTTAAAGTTGAGAGAAACTGAGTCTTAATGGTAACTCATTTTTTGTTAAATGTTAGATCTTATTACTTATGAGTTATATTCATCCACTGCTTCCGATAATCGTTCTAGTATAATCTCAGCAATATTAGGTGTTACATTTCTCAGACTACAATCAGGATGTGCATATACCATATTTTCTTTACTAATCCTTGAAGAAATTTCATTAATTCTTTCTAATATTTTTTGAGTTTCATCGACATCATTTTCGTTAATTGCTAAATTATAAACGCAGCCTACCCCCAACTTGGCTTTTTCATGGAATAACGATTTAGAAAGCAGTTTAACATTACGCTGTTCTTTGGGTCCACTGAATCCCAAACTTACAACATCTAGATCATTCAATTTCAATAAGCCTTCCAATAGTTTAGGTGAACGTTCTAAGGAGCCACAAATATGAACACTTAATGCACCTGGGTGTTTTTTTTCATGAGATACTTGACTTATCAAATTCTCTAATATTTCTAAAGCCTTTATTGGCTCCATATATCCAGCCGACAAACCTGGTTCATCTAATTGGACAAATGAGCCTTGTTTAAGAAGTTCTGATATTACTGGTCTGAGTGCTTCGGATAAATCTTGGTATAGTTTTAGATCATTGAAACCTGAATAATATTTTAGTCCTGATGTTGCGCAAGTCAGACCTAAGGTTATAGGACCCGTTATTGCGGTTTTCAAAAATACATTGTCAATCTTCAATTCTTTGAGATAATTTTGAGCATATCTAAAATCTCGTATTTTCAAAGTTTTTGAAGCATTTTCAGGAGGAGTAATTTTTGATCCTACGCTCAATCCTTTGGAGGTAGTAATTAAACCAGGAATATCTTGAAAGTAAGTTATCATATCAGTTCTTTGTTCACCATCTGAAATGATCTCTATCCTATTCCGAAGTTGGAGATCTATAATCTTCTTAATAGCTTCCTCAATTGGCATCTGAAGCTTTGGAAAACTTCCTATCACTGTTTTTTTTAAAGTCAAGATTTAGTCATCTCCGAACAGTATTGGGTAATCCTAAGGTTATGCTACTAACCACATTTTCAAAAT
>JAGLGJ010000141.1 GCA_023144075.1 Candidatus Bathyarchaeota archaeon
ACAATGTTCCCACATCTGGCTGTTGGTCCTGAAGGCATTGTGTATTTGGTTTCAACTACAGATCCTAGCGGCTCGGATTTGCCAGCTTGGCCTTCTGATCAAGGAGACATAATATTCACAAGATCACTAGATCAAGGAATCACTTGGGAACCAATAAAAATCTTCAACTTACCCAATGATCAGTTTTTCCCAGCAATAGATGTCCAAAACGACGGTACCATACACATAATCTTTGGTGACCGTCAATACGATGTGACAACGCCAAACGACAATTATGGTATAAGTTATACTGTATCTTTGAATAATGGTCTAGATTTCACAACTCCACAAAGAATCAGCAAGGCGCTTTCAGATCCTATAGTCAGCTTGTATCTTCCAGAAGGACTGATAACTGGTATCACGATATTTCCAGGAGACTATTTCGACTTGGCTGTAACAGACTTTGCTGCTCATCCTATATGGGGTGATAGAAGTATCCCAGCCTGGAATGAAGAATGTTCATACAGCATCGCATCATCTATTGGTAAGAAACAGGTAGAGGTAGTGGGAGGAATATCATATTCAAAAAACAAGTTAGAGTTGATATTACCATATCTTGTTTTAGGAAGTATGATTGGAATAGTAATTACTTCTTTCATGATTAAAAAACAGAAGATTTGATAATACAACCTATATTGAATCAAAAAAGAATGTATACATTAAATCATCCCAATCTTTTTCAGTAACAAAATCACTTGTCTGAAGCCATGCGAATTCAAGTAACTTTAACTCCTCCCGAATCAAAAAAATTAATCGCTAAAGCAGTCGCAACATTAGATGTTGTCAAAGACGCCTTAAACAACGGTATAATTCTTGTAGGCTCAAGCACTACATGCGCCTTTGTCCTTGAAGAATTAACAGGAAAAAAAGTTACCAAAGGTTATGGATGTGGAATAACTATTCCTCGAGGAACCTGCATAATGCAGGAGATGCTCGACTCAATACGCAAAAGAGGATACGCGAAAACATGGGTTCTAGAAAAAGGCAAACTCCACCTCGACCTACCCATTGATGATATACTCAAAAGAATGGGATCCAGAGACGTTTTCATAAAAGGTGCAAATGCGATTGACCCATTTGGCAATGTAGGAATCTTCTTGGGTAGCCCATCAGGTGGAACAGTTGGTAAAGTATTGGGTACCGCTATGGCCAAGGGAGTCAAAATAATTATTCCTGCTGGCCTTGAAAAGATGATACCAATAACAATCTCAAAAGCAGCAGCTGAAGCAGGAATAGAAAAAATGGATTACTCGATGGGAATGCCTGTCGGCTTACTTCCTCTCCACGGTCAACTAATAGACGAAATGCAAGCATTCAGAATACTAGCTGGAGTAGAATCAACACCAATAGGTGCAGGCGGAGTTAGCGGTGCAGAAGGCGCTATCACACTTGTCATCAATGGACCAGAACCACAAGTCAAGAAAAGTTTAGAGATAGCTAAATCAGTTAAAGGAACTGAAGAACCTATAGTAAAAGCTCCAGAATGCGTAGACTGCAAATACCCTAATTGCTCACTCGGAGAAGAAGCATAATCAACCAAATAATTTCTTAATTAATAATCCTGTACAGTCATGGAGCAAAAAAATGGATATAGCGCGCACTATAAGTAAAACACTAAACCAGAAATGACAGAATTCAATTATAAGTTTTAGTGAAGTTACAACATGAAATCAGCAACCAATCCTAAGACTTTTCTCAGACCTTATCATGAATGATTGTTCAGAATCAAAAGATTTGAGAGAATTCCAATTGCAGAACACAATAGAGGCCATGCATATAGAGATCAAAAACCAAATCGAAGATCTTCCATCATATGTTGATTATCTGGCAAAATTGGCTGCACCTCCAGAATCTGAAAAAGAAGGCAAACATTGCATATTCACAGGTGCAGGAGACTCTTATGCCGCATCAATGGCGGCTGAGGCCCTCAGTAGAAGATTCGCGAGAAGTTATGATCCATATGAGCTATCGAGAAATCCATCAGACTCTTCAGATTCACATCTGTACGTAATATCCGTCTCGGGAAAGACAAAAAGTAATATCCAGGCTGCCAGAGCTGCCAGAGGATTCGCTAGAGAAATCACAGCAATTACTGCAAATCCTGAAAGCCTACTAGCTACATCTACTGATAATTTAATACAGTTAAGATTCCGAAATGAAGACAAACTTACTCCTGGAACTTCAAGTTTTACTACAAGTCTATTAGCCAGTTTTTCTAGGATTAAGGGCCTTCCAAAACTCACCAACCTTTCTGACGTCTATGATTCAGCACTTTCTTGGTCAGAAAACATCGAAATACCATTAAATTCAACAACATTCCTCGTAGGAACAGGACTTAGTTATCCCCTTGCTATTTATGGAAAAGCCAAAATATTCGAAGTTCTTGGATCAAAGTCAAATTCACAAAGAACTGAGCAGTTCAGTCACATGGAACTATTTTCATTAACAAAAGATGATCTGGTAATCATACTGCCAGAAAATAATCATGATGATCAAGCGATTAAACTTCATAATCTTCTTGAAGAACAATCCTTCAGAACATTAATACTTAGTCCAGATGAACATAACGAAATTGAAAGATCATTAGCTGTTGCGATACATCTACAAGTACTAACGTGGAAGAATGCTGAAATGAAAGGAATAAAAGAATGTGCGTTCATCAATAAGAGAAATCTTCTTGATATCAGCGACAAGATGATATATGTCAACTAGACTAAGTTTGAAAAAAGCGGTTTGAAAGAAAGAACAAGTGAATACAAGGAAGTTAATCTTATTTATGACGGTAATTCTCGCAGATATTTTTGGAAGTCCGAATATAGGGGTTTACTGTTTTGCATGTGAATCATGGGGAGCAGTTCCGGCTGGGACACCATCCAAAAAGAGGAATAATTTTGCTGAATGCTTAGAAGTAGATGTCTGTGAGGTGAGTGTTGCAAGCTCAAATCTTTTAGGAATTTTCTTAGCTGGAAATAGCAATGGACTAGCAGTCCCTAAAATTATCAGCGAATATGAGCTCAAGACGATAAAAAAATCTACGTCTCTGAATATCGAGATAATGGAGACTGAAAAAACTGCTCTTGGAAATCTTATTTTAGCCAATGATCATGGTGCATTGGTAGATCCGACTTTCTCAAATTCCATTATCAAGCAACTCGAAGACCTGTTACAGGTAGAAGTTGTGCGAGGTCAGATCTCAAGTTATTCATATGTGGGATCCATTGCTCTAGCCACAAACAAAGGAGTTATTACACACCCACTAATACGCAACAACGAAAGAGAGGTCATAAAAAACGTGTTGAAGGTTGATGTTGAACCCTCCACAGTCAACGGAGGAGTGCCCTTCATAAGATCAGGACTCCTAGCTACCAGTCGAGGAGCGGTAACGGGACCTCTGACAGTGGGCAAGGAGTTAATGGCAATATCTCAAATTATGGAATTGTAGCGTGGAGAAGTAGAATGAGTGAAGTTAAGACATTTATTGCAACAGGAAGAATCAAAAAACCCGGTGGCGATATCCCATTTTCAAAGAAA
>JAGLGJ010000142.1 GCA_023144075.1 Candidatus Bathyarchaeota archaeon
ATGACTTTTATACAAACTTCTTATTCGTTGAGGTAGATGTGTTAACTAAACTTCACCGATAAGTATTACAGCAAATACTCCTAGAGCAATTCCCAATATGACTCTTAATGAAAAGGTTTCCTTGAAGAAGATATTGCTTGCAATCGCTGTGCCCACTACCAATAGGGCAGTCAATAACGCGGTTAATTTACCTACACCTGTTACCGAAAGAGGTATTCCAATCATTAGACGAGAGACGAATAGTATAACCAATCCGAAGAATATCGCTGGAGTAAATAGATAATTCATAACGAAAATATCGTTCCGTAAGGTGACACCAGCATAGGCAACCATAATGAACCCTAGAATCATTATGGCCAAATAAAACATGGATTTACTTGTCAGATTAATTTCAGCCATTCTATCAAAAGTAATTGTCCCAAGCATATTAGTTCCATACTTGTATAGGAGATATCCGGCAATTCCGGTAATAGTTATTACGAAAAGCGACAATATGAAAAGTTCTCTGGGCATAACCATTATTGTACAACCTAAACAGTTTGATTACGAGCACTTACTTAATTCTTATGCGATCAATATTCCATCATTATACCTGAAAATAAGGGGCGTTACTCTAGGCGACCCAAACATCAAGCAAGAATTGATACCAAATTAGTAGCGAGCCAAGTAGAAAGAAAATCATTGCAACTCCTAGAGCCAATATATTTTTTATTCTAACAACCAGCCATATCGGAAAGATAAAAGCAAAGAATCGTGGAAGGGAAACAAAGTTACCAAAATAAAGCAGGGAAAGGAATAGGATCAGGCTGTACACTCCCAGTTTTGAGTCTACCTTGAAAACACAAAAGACAATGTAGGCAAGAAAGAAAACTAAAGCCACAACTAGATAGTTGAATTCTTGGAATTTCCATACGTTGAAATTCAAGAGTGGTTCAATGAAAGTCTGGAACCATCCAAACTGTACCCCGAGGCGCATCCAATATTCTTGTTGCTTTGAAAAAACAAATGCATCTCCAGTTCGGAGATAGAGGTAGTATAACCATCCTAAGAGAGTCCCAAGTGGGATAGCGAGAACAGGCAGCTGTTTAAACTTCTTTTTCGATATCATGCTTATTGCAACAGGAATTACAATTACTATTCCGTATGTTTTCGTCAAAGTTGCAACTGCAGCTACCAACGATGATGAAATAAACCTGTCTTTAAGGTTAAGATACCAAGCCGCGAGAGTGAAGAACAGGAACAGAGATTCCGTGTAAGATATTGTGGTAAAGAGAAATACATATGGAAATGCTGCAAAAAACAGGGTTGATAAAGCTGCTTCAGCTTTTGACATATACTGTTCTGCAACCGCTTGAAATAGTGGAATAGAAGCAATACCAAAAGAAACTGAAATCATGAAAGCGGCAAGCCACATATCACCCACTGCCATACCAACAATTTTGCATAAGACAGAATATGCTGGGAAGAATACATACAAGGGATATTGATACCAAACATGGGTCAAGGCGACATAATGTCCGGTATCTTGTGCACTGAATAGGTAAAGCCAAGTCTCTACAGGTCCACTTTCACTCCAATAGTCCATCCAAGGCGTGTAGAAACTTCCTAAAATACTGAGTCGTTGATACATGAAAAATGAGCTAATCACTTTTAGCAGGATGATTATGATAACTGGTAATAAATAACGTATCTTCGTTTGAAGAATCTTATCACTTATCTGAGTTAACATATTCTTAAGCAAGTTCTCTTGATCAGCAAATAAGAGTTAGCCTTACTCGTCTAATAGGAGGGGCACATCGGTATTTAGACCAGTCACATTTCTGATTAGAAATTAATGTAAATTAAGGCCCATATGATGCAGGCTATTCCCATAGCAATAGAGATTAGTGATATGCTGAATAATCCTCCTATCATATTAACGATATCTTCTGCAAACTTAAAGAAAAGATAAGTAAGCAATGTTACAGTCAAAAAGATAAGGATCAATACTGTAGGACCCCCATAGCCGATTATCAAGTTATAATAGTAGGCTACTACTAATCCTGAAATTAAACCTAATAGAGCCGCCCAATGGATTTTCCGGATCGGTTTTGAGAGTAATCCTACTCCGCAAATTAATAAGATTATGAAAGTGGGGATGTTCAGCATACCTTTTGCAATTCCTATGATTGATAGAGTTATTGCCCATAACCCCAGCAGGAAGCCTGCTGCTAAAGTAACTATTTCTATTAATTTGTATTTTCCAGTTATGCCTTGAATAATTAGTGTGGCTCCAATTATTATCAGAGTTGGTTGGAACCATGTGGATAATTGTTCGAGGATCATTTTCTTGGTTTAGGTGCAGCTTTATCTATCTTGACTTCTTGATCTTTCATGGTTGGATTGATCTTTTCTTTCAATTCTGGAGTTATTTTTATGTGTTGATCGTCTTTTCTTGCTACCATATAGCTTGGGATTGAAACCGCGCTTTTCCCAATTCGTATATGACCATGCGATATTAGTTGTCTTGCCTGGTGAATTGTTTTCGCCAGTCCTTTTCTAAAAGTTAAAGTCTGAAGTCGCCTTTCTAGAATATCTTTGATGTCTAGGTCGAGTACATCGTCGATATTTGCATTTTCAGGCAGGATCCCCTTACGGCTGAGGCTTTGTAAGAATTCATTTTCTAGTTTAACTCGTTCGGATTCTTCTTTTCCTAGCAGGGATCTGGCTATACCTCTAATTCTTGATAAGGCTGTTCTAGCCTTCAATAGTTCTTTTTTGTTTCTAAGCCCATATTCTCCTATCAGTTGTAGTTCAGCCGATATTTGCTCTTGTCCCCAAGGATTTCTTGGCGAATCATATTTTTTCTTCTGCTTTCTTGGATCCCCCATAACGCCCCTTTCCTAGTTAGATCATTCTGCTTTCTTCTTCTTGGCCGCAGCTATTAGGAGTTTTTTCTTTACTCCTACAGATCTTCCTGTTCTTCCTGTGCATTTTGTTCTTTGACCTCTGACTTTGAGACCTAATGAGTGTCTGATTCCTTTCCAGCTTTTTATGTTTTTCATAAAGTCGATGTCGTTCTTTGTTCTTAGTGTGAGGTCTGCAGTTATTAGATGAATATCTCTTCCTGACTCTACATCTTTTCTTCGGTTGACCAGTCTTGACGGAATTGAATGTTTCGAAAAGTCGGATATTATGTCGTCAATTTTTGATATTTCTGCATCTGTTAGATTTCCTAATCTGGTGTCTGCCTTTAATTCTCCAATTTTTACTATTGTGTTCGCCATGCTTACTCCGACGCCTTTGATTTTCGTTAGACCATAGGTCACCTTTTTTGAGCCTTCCAGGTCCGTTCCTTTGATTCTTATTATATGTTTGAATTCCTTTGACATTGTTTCTCTGCTCCAGCCGAGCCTGCTTATGAGAGATTAATCTCTAAGTTAAGCCTTTCTTTCACGTTTTTTAATATAATTTCTAGAATTGGTTTCATAGAATTAAAGGAAAGTTAGAAATTACTTTTGAAATCTAAAGCTACCGCTTATTTAATTTTAAAAAAAAAGTAAGGGGGGTAAAG
>JAGLGJ010000143.1 GCA_023144075.1 Candidatus Bathyarchaeota archaeon
GAAATTACTCTAAATGCATATACATAAAGAAAAGTAGATCTCTTGAATAACATTGGCGGAGTCCGAAAGTGGAGATTTGGATACCTTATGGGAGTAGTGAGGTCGGTGTTGCAGTAAAACCTGAGAATCTATCTGTGATAGTGAAACCAAAGGCTCAGCAACCTGTTCAAGATATAAAAATGGAGATAGACAGTGTATTAGATAATACTATATGCAATTTAAAATTAGAAAAAAAAACTGGCAAAGAATCAAATCTGGCAGTTATCATTGATTCATCTTTGGGAAATCCATTTTTTGATAACATAAAGTCACTTGTACTTGAACTCTGTAGAAGGTTAGAAATTCATAACTTGATAATCTCATGGAGAAACAAGGAAGGATGTAAAAATCTCCACCAGATACTTCAAACTTCAGGCATTTCAGACATCACGATTTTAGCTAACGATAGCTTAAACTCAACATTTCTTTCAGGTAATTCAGAGGAAAATAAAAATCAAAAAGATTTACCATTTGTCGATGCTGACTTACGAGTATTTATTGGTAGAGGTGGTGTAGATCCCATTTGGAGCTATAAAGGCAGTACTTCTATGTCTCTTGGATTATCAGACAAAGAAACGAGAGACGAACTTTTCCGAACAGCGTTAACATCATATCTTAATGGAACAACTTTTGATATTACCCGATTGAAAGAATCAATCAATAAGCTTGCTTCATCAATTGGTCCATGTTTAGCATTCGATTTTCTTATTAACGAAGAAGGAGCGACAGTAAAAATATTAGCTTACCTTTTTGACGATTCCTTAATCAAATCAGCAAATGCAATTGATGAAATTTATAAGGTGACAACAGATGCAGCTTCGGACATTTTGGTTGTTAGTGCAGGCGGATCTCCATATGACAATACACTTGTAAATTCTTTAGATGCCATCATGTTGAATAAAGATCTTGTAAAGAAAGGTGGCACAGTAATACTAGTTGCAGAGTGCATAGACGGTTATGGTAACGAAGAGTTCCTAGATATTACCACAAAACATGGTGAAATTAAAAGTATCAAACCTTTGTTAAAGAAAGAACCGAGAATAGGGAAATTCAAAGCATATCTACTTAAAAAATTATTAGATGATTTCCGTTTATGCCTTGTATCGGTAATGCCAGACTATTATGCAAAAAGTATTTTTAAATTTAGAACATTCCGGACAGTAGATGACGCTTTACAATCAGCTTTAAGAGTTATTGGAAAACAAGCAACCATTACAGTTGTGCCATATGGTGCTTTCACACAGGGCACTATCAAGGAAATGCATTAGGGCGCTCTCATATTCTAAAGTAATATATTCGGTGCTGCGAAGTAATATTTATGCGAAAACGATTTTGTATGACGCTTGATGATTCGTTAATGATTAAGATTGATCGCTTGGTCGATGGTTCAAAATTCAAGAATAGATCTCAAACAACTGAATTTTTAATAAAGAAAGGTCTTGAAGAATTACGACCTGAAAGGACTGCAGTTATTCTATGTGGAGGTCTTGGCACAAGATTGAGGCCACTAACATATGTGACTCCTAAACCTATGCTTCCAATAGGTGGACAACCACTACTAGAATACCAGATTAATTATTTGAAAAAATTTTCATTTGATCAAATCATTTTAGCGACTGGCTATTTACAAGAGCAGATTGTCCGATATTTCTCCGAACGGGCACTTACTGATGTCGAGATCAAATACAGTTTTGAAAAAGAACCTTTGGATACAGGAGGAGCTATAAAGAATACAGAACGCCTGCTTAGAGGCAATTTTCTTACCCTAAATAGTGATGTAGTATTCGACTCATTGGATTTGAATCGTCTTTTTGAGTTTCATAAAGCGAAACAATGTATGGCAACTGTGGTTCTTGTTAAAGTAAAAGAGCCTTCGAGATTTGGTCTTACAGAACTAGGCCAGAATGACATTATAACTGACTTCATAGAAAAACCTAAAAAGATCGTATCAGAGACGACCTGGGTTAACGCAGGCGTGTATGTTCTTTCTACAAAAATACTAAAACGCATTCGAGCAGGACGAAAGGTATCACTCGAAAAAGACATCTTTCCCAAGCTGGCAAGAGAAAAATCGGTTTATGGCTTCACATATGATGGCTATTGGTCGGATGTTGGGACACAATCAGACTACATTAAGGTATGCAGAGACGTTCTCACAGGTAATCTAAGAGTCTCTTAAACAATCACATAATAAATATACAGATTTTTCCAGAAATTTGGAATCTGCAAAATCTAATGTCGAAATGAAAGCCCAGCGACATATTGCATAGAATTTATCATGATCACATAACAGAAAGGACTCAAGGTCAAGACACATTATCCTAGATGATTTCGACAAAAATGTTCAAAATATTCAAGGCCAAAATCAATGATTGAATAGTCATTATTCTTAAAGTGAAACTTATGTTCAGAGAACAAACATGTGGAGAATGCGGACGAACATTTTCACCTCGTGATTCAGGTCAAAAAATCTGTAACGACTGCCACAGAATGGATGAATACATAATGGCCCGTAGCAATAGATGGTGTAAAAATTGCTTCTCTTGACACATTCATAGATCACACAAATCCTCACATCGATAGAAAAATAAAAACTTCCAGTTATCATATGGGCTCTGTTCTGTATTCATCGTTCATCACTCACCAATACCAGCTTTCATCATCGCCCATAAGAAATATCACGTCCAGATATTTACGGAATGCCTTTCAATTCAATTTTATCAGAAAACAGTTAATTTTCGATTTTAAACTGCTTAGGAAGAGCTTATCTGTTTCCCCTAAAGGTGTTTTAGATAAAATGGAGATAGGCTTGTGAAGTTACGATATCTTAGTCATGCCTGTTTTGAGCTAACTAATGCAAAAACTGTCTTAATAGATCCATATTTCCCTGGCAATAAACTCACACCAAAGTATGAAGGTTCTCCCGATTTAATTTTAATCACTCATGAACACTTTGACCATTCAGATGCAGCAAATTTCGACTGCTTAGTCCTTGCACCCTCAACCTGTAAGTTCAAACGAATGATAACTGTGAATATAGGAGACATATTCGATTTCAGCGATATTTCTATTAAAGCGGTTAAAGCCAGCCTCCACCATGATAGCAAATATTCGTCAGGTTATTTGATCAATTATGAGGGAAAAAAGGTGTATCATGCAGGCGATACCTATCTGGACGCCATAGAAAAAATTGCAAAAGTTGACATATTTATGGTTCCGATTGGCGGGACATACACAATGAATATTGATGAAGCGGTCGAAGCGCTGAAGATCATCGAACCAGATCTTACGATCCCTATGCACTATAATACTTTCCCGGAAATCAAAGCTGATCCAAAAGAGTTTCAAATAAAAGCTGAGAATTCGGGATTTAAAGTAAAAATCATGAATTTTGGTGAGGAAATAGATATTTAATTTAGTGATCTTTTGATAATTTATTTGATTTTATATCAATAGATCTAAATTGTCAAATAAAGGTGTAATACGAGGTTAAGCGGTCATTGGT
>JAGLGJ010000144.1 GCA_023144075.1 Candidatus Bathyarchaeota archaeon
GCATGGCAAATTCTCCTTAAAGATTTACGTTTGGAACTTAGAAGAAAATATGAAATTTATTCAATAATCATCCTGGCTTTCATCTCCAATCTTTCATTCGGTTTCGCTTTAGGCCCTTCCAATCCAAATGTTACAGATTTCATTTCAGGAATGCTTTGGGTACCCATCCTGTTTATCGGGATGCTAGGATTTACAACAGGGTTTGTCCGTGAGATGGATAGAGGTTCTATCGAGGGGCTGAGAGTAGCACCAATCTCACCACAAGCAATTTTGGCTGGAAAAACAGTCTACATTTTCCTGCTTATGTGTGGGGGTGCATTAATTATCATACCGTCAAGCATGGCTATTCTAAACTATAGTTTCCATTCGAACGGATTTCTAGTTCTACTCGTAGTTGCTCTAGGCATCCTCAATATAGCTGTAATAGGTTCAATTGTTTCAGCACTGGCAATGTATTCACAATCAAGAGCACTCATCATACCAGCTCTCTCTATGCCACTGCTGCCTGGCACAATTATACCTTCAATACTTGCAACAGGTAAACTCGCTGTCGGAGCAGACATAAACTCTATTATTCCAGAACTCCAAATCAACATCGCATTTCTTCTGCTAATGATTGCTACGCTTTGGATAACATTTGAATATGTTCTATATGATTAAAGGTGAAAATATGAAGAAGATTTATCCAACTATAGTATTCGTAGCCAATCTCGTTGCATTATATATGATCTTTCTGTGGGCTCCACCAGAAAGAACTCTTGGAGACTCATATCGAGTCTTCTTTATTCATACACCTTCAGCCTGGGTCTCCTATCTTGCTTTTACTATCACATTTGTCAGTAGCATTCTATATCTGAAGACACGCAATTTCAAATGGGACTTTTATGCGTCATCCTCAGCCCTACTTGGACTACTCTTCTGTATCATCACTATCATCACGGGCGCAATATGGGCAAAGGTCGCTTGGGGCCTATATTGGAATTGGGATCCGAGGCAGACTACAACATTGGTTCTTTTGCTTGCATATCTTGGTTACATCAGTTTCAGGATGGCAATAAATGACAAAGAACAGAAAGCAAGAGCCTCTTCGGTTCTAGGCATCTTAGCTTTCATCAGTATTCCTTTGAGCTATCTCTCAACCATTATCTGGGCAACCATTCATCCTATGCCCCTTCTACCTACAAGTGAACTGCAGATTGGAGTTGAACCAGCTATTCTTCAAACACTTTTAACTTCTACTTTTGCAGTAACATTACTGTTTTTATGGATGTTCTACATCACGGTGGACATGTACAGAACCATAGATAATATAGAATCAGTTAAGATGGAGAATGTAAAATGACAACACTTGAACTACTTTTCACGGTTTCTGCCATTTTCTGGGTCTTGATATTTCTCTATCTCACATGGCTCCATAGTAATATTATGAAGATTTCAAAGAAACTCAACAAATTAAAAGTATGAATCAACTTGAAACCAAAACTATTGAAGATACTAATAATCTTAGCAATTATATTTGTAGCTGGATATCTAATATTTCAAGCATCCACCACATTCGTGAATCCATACATACCTATCTCTGATTTGAAGAATGACACTGAGGCATATTATGGAAGAGAAATCCAAGTAATTGGAAACGTTACTGGACCATTGACAGGAGATTCTGAAAGTTTAAAATTTACCCTCAAGGATGGGGAAGACGATATAATAGTTTCATATAAAGGTCCTATTCCTCAAAATTTCATGGAAGGAATAAATGTAGTTGTAATTGGTGAATTGGATTCAGAGGGTCAGTTGATCGCTAACCAAATTCTTACCAAATGTCCTTCGAAATATGTCACTTAACAATATTAAGCGTCGATATCTCTGAGAAATTTATGATGAAGAGTAAAAGGTTCAATGCTATAGTCAATA
The DNA here is from genome assembly GCA_023144075.1 of Candidatus Bathyarchaeota archaeon. Taxonomy (GTDB): domain Archaea; phylum Thermoproteota; class Bathyarchaeia; order 40CM-2-53-6; family RBG-13-38-9; genus RBG-13-38-9. The sequence continues at coordinate 1,915 of JAGLGJ010000144.1, forward strand.
TTACTACAGCGGGCGCTCTGATATTTGTCGTCTTAGTAGTTTTACATGATGTTATACATTGGAAATGGTTCATATCCTTACCAAAAAAATTCAAAAGCTAATCGTACACGCTGCAGTTGAATCAAATATGACCCCCAAGAATTCCAAGCCAATCGTGATAGGAGTAGGCAATATACTCTGGAGCGATGAAGGAGTTGGTATTCACATAGTCAGACAACTCAGAAAGAGAAATATCTCAAAATTGATGGAGATTCATGAGGTTGGAACATCAAGTTTCGAACTTTTGAATGTGATAGACGGAAATTCACGTGTGATAATTGTAGATGCTGTAAGAATGGACGAGAAACCTGGTACAGTAAAAAGCATAGACTTGGTTATTGACGATGACATCAGCCTTCTTCCACAATTTACCAGTTTACACCAACTGGACTTGATTTCTACACTGAAGATGGCTAAAGGCGTCATAGACTTACCAAAAAAGATAATATTGATCGGAATTGAGCCAGCATCTCTTGATACAGGAACAGAACTCTCAAAACCCGTTGAGGCAGTTGTACCCAAGATCATTTCAGAAATTTTAAAGACAACCAAAAAAATGAATCTCGATATCGAATCAATCAAATATGCTTCCAACTAATGGAGCTAAATTCATAATGTTCGTTCTAGTGGATGTTCATTAGTTAGATTTGTTAGAGGATTTTAGTAAAAGCTTGCAAACATAATTTATTTTTATTATTTTATTGATAAATTTCTTTCGAAACAATTTGTAGCAAAAACTAAGAGAAGGAAATAAATATCAGTTTGGTACCTCCTTCGGAACAACCTCTAATACAAAATTGTGAGGATTGAATCAATAATACAACTGATAAGAAACATCCGTTGTGTAAGCTGATAGATTTTGGTAACAAGACGTAACTTTTTAAAAATTTGTGCAGCAATCGGAACTGCTGCAACAATTGAACTTTATTCAGCAGATATCAGAGACATATTTACTCAGGCAATAGAAGCTCAAGCGCAAGGAGATACCGTTCGTGTTATCTGGCTGGCCGGTGCCCAAGATACCGGATGCACCATCTCACTTCTACAAGGTTCAGATCCAGACCTAATTGATGTCATAACCAAATTCAAACTTCAAATAGATTTCCATCAAACGTTAATGATTCCAGAGGGAGAAAAAGCCATTAAAAGATTAGAAGACGTTGTCAACGACAAAAGCCGTGTTGATCTTCTTATCATGGAAGGAGCAATTCCAGAAGGCAATTTCTGTACTGTAGGTGAAATAGACGGTCAACCAGTTCCAATTGAGGACTGGGTAAAACAGATTGGGGGACGAGCGAAATATAACATAGCTGTCGGTCAATGTGCGACTTATGGAGGCATACCTGCAGCCAAGCCTAATCCAACAAACTGTAGATCCCTCAGTGAGGTATTGCCTGATAAAACCGTGATCAACATACCCGGTTGCCCACCTAATCCAGACTGGATGACCCTTACTTTCGCTCAAGCTCTCCAAGGGCTACCAATTGAACTAGACGAAGTTGGACGCCCCACCGCCATATTCAAAGAGACCGTTCATGAGGGTTGCTCACTTCTAGGATATTATGAAGAAGGAATATTCGCCAAGAC
>JAGLGJ010000145.1 GCA_023144075.1 Candidatus Bathyarchaeota archaeon
ACACAATTCTCTCCAGCAAACGGCGAATATCTCGCTTTACTATGGAACTTGTCTGGATCAATAACAAACTCTTTTTTCAAATCTAGTATCGTAATATCGGCGTCTGCACCTTCAGATAATTCACCTTTACCTTTAAGGCCAAAGATTTTGGCCGGCCTTTCCGCTAAAATCTGAGGTATCGCAGACAATGAAAGCCTTCCTCTAGAAACTTTTGTTAAAAGGATTGGGAGAGTAGTTTCGAGACCTGGAATTCCTGGTATTATTTCTCTAATATCTTGAGAACTTTTTTCTAAAAGAGTGTGAGGCGCGTGATCACTTGCGACTGTTAAGAATTCCTTGTTTGAAAGGCTATTCCATAAATTTTCTGTTTCGCTGATTTTTCTCAGAGGTGGGTCCATCAAAGCCCATCCTCCTAACTTTTCGAGATCATCCTGTGAGAGAATCATATGATGAGGTGTAATTTCGCCTGTTACGGATATTCCCTTATCTCTTGCTTTTTCTATTTCATCAATTGTTGAGCCGTTACTTATGTGGCATATATGAATCGTTGCTCCTGTTTTTTCTGCGATTCCAATTATTCGCTTTACAGCTTTTTCTTCAACATCTGAATCATGTATGTAACAGTAGTCTTTCAGTTCGATAGGTTTCCCTTTGAACTTGTTTATTCTTTGTTCAATGGTAGGTCTATCCTCGGCATGAACAGTTATTGGAACATTAATCATTTTACATGTTGAAAAATTCTCAGCAAGAGCGGCATCATTTTCAATATCAATTTGTGAATGTCGATTATTCATATATAATTTGAAAGAGTAGATCCCCATAGAACTCATTTTTCGTATTTCAGATTTGTCATCGACTAATCCAGCATGAAATCCAACATTGACAATTACTTTTGTCATCGCTTCATCACGTCTTAGTCTCAAATTTGCAGCGGAATATGTCGGTGGGATATTATTGGGCATATCTAGAATTGTAGTAAATCCCCCTGCAGCTGCAGCGCAGGTTCCTGTATGGAAGTCTTCTTTGTACGATAACTGAAGATCTCTAAGATGGACATGAGTATCTATCAGTCCAGGGATTGTTAGAAGACCCTTTACATCGTGAATTTTATCCGCTTTAGGCAGAGATGGTTCTTTTCCTATCTTAATGATCTTACCTTCTTCGATGCTGATGCCGCCGTCTAGTAGTTGATTACCAAGTAGAAGTTTGGCACCAACAATATTTAGATCAACTTCTGAAGGTTTTGTTATTTTTTTGAATCTCAAATCTTGAATAACTTCTGTGAACTCGGATTTTAATTTTAATTTAGAAGTTTAAGAATAAACCGCTTCAGATTATTTTGTGACCATATCACTACTTCCCTTTTGCTTCATCTTCGCCATCGGCAAGACAGTCTTTACAATGAAATTTACCATCATGATATGATAAAGAAAGAGACCATTCTGAACAATTATCACAATATCCAGCAAGATTACTTGTTTCTCGTATGGGTTCATTTGCGTTTATTCTTGATCTTTCCGAAAGGACATCCATCATAACTGGAGTGATTCTTAGAATATCTTTACTGGTAATAATCCCTTGAAGATCTTCTTTACTAGCTACAGCAAGCCGTCTAATCTCCAGTCGGCTCATTTTTTTTGCAACTTCTCTTATACTGGTTTCACCGTCTATTGTTACGATGGGTCGGCTCATAATACTCGAAACATTCACATCTTTGGGTTGAAGACCTTTCGCTACAACTCTTGTAGCTAGATCTCTCTCTGTGACTATTCCCAAGGGTTTGCCGCTTTTATTGACGATCACTATTCCGCCTATCTTATGTTTCTCCATTAGCTTTGCTGCATTCATTGCGTTATCGTTCTCTCTGATACTAATTACAGGTTTTGACATGACATCTTTAGCAGTTGCGACATTCTCATCGACTGAGGAAGCCATAATAGGTCACTTATCAATTCAAGATAGTTTGATGCCTGCTCTTATACTATTTTATACTTGCTTGGTCGTCATGTTTGTGCTAAAGGTTCGTTGCAGGTTTTCTTAGTATCTGAAGCTGATGTTATTTCTAAATCTTGAATAATGTTTAAATGAAATGAGTGTATGAGTGTTACAGAGAGGCAGTACATATGGGCTATAAAGAGTTCACAGAAAGCGTCAAGGGAATAATGATATTATCAGGATTGTGGGTCGTTTTAAAGGCCGTAGAGTATATTCTCAACTTTCTTCAGTGATCCATAGTATTTTTTTAAAATTATTAGCGAACGCTAAGTCATAACGACATAATTTTTCCTTTGATAATTATTTCCCCTTTTCCGGCAGGGATTAGTCTTGTAACTTCATCAAAATTAGTTCGATCTATTTTCTCACTAATATTCTCACGACTTGAGCCTTTCAATATTTTAATTATGTTCTTTGCTAATTTTCCTGAAGAGGTTCTTCCAGGCACCAGTTCCACATAAGCTTCGGCCTGTTTTTCAATAGCGGATGGTGGACCTGCAACAAATATTACATTTCCATTTTCTTCGCTAACGCCTATAGCTATTTTTAACTCCACTCCACGATCATAGTTACGTTTCCCTCGTATCATGAATTGGCCTTTACCAATATATTCTCCACTTGGGGCATTTGTTCCAACTTGGTCGGGATTAACCCAATAGACATTTACAGCCGTTAAATTTAGGCTCCATGCTTTACTCCTTGCAGCAGTCGCTTGCGCAGCTTCTTTAATGGTCTGGGGAGTGACGGTTTTTCCCTCAGTCCTTATAACAGTGAATGGAGCTCCTTGGATTTCGGCATGAAATACTAAATCATCTTTATGGAGATATTTTCTAATCAATAAATCGTTAGTTGAGGCGTCTTTGCCCGACATAATTAGAAAGTCATCTGAACTTCTAAACCAATGAAATTTGTCATACCAGACTTTTTCTCTTTTTCGTTTAGGAATTTTTTCTATCGCTTTTTTTTCGATCGTTTCTTCCTCAACACTTCTCAGCTTTGTCTCAATCTTATTTACAGACTCTTGTAGTCCCTTCAATTTTTGTGACGCTTTCTTTGAAGCATCATAATGTTGTTTGGCAACCTGCTGCGGGGTCTTATCATGCCGTATATGAATTGAGATTTGACCTACATTCAATCTGGCTTCTTCTGGAAGAATGTTTGTACTTATATGCTGTTTATTGTCCGTAGTTATTTTGTTGGTTAAGTTTTCTATATCTTGAAGTGGAGTTCTCTTCACTTTCTCTTTCTCAATTAATGCGGTTATCTCAGATAGGATATGCAGGTTGAGATATATCGTATCAGCGATTTCCTTATTCTTTTTGACTGCTTCTTCCAATGATGTTTTTTGTTTTTTCTGTTCTTCGAGGATCCTGTTTAATCTTGCTAGTTCTACGTCCTGTACTTTTTTGACTTTATGCAATTCAGCAGTTGTTGTTTGTTTTGAGAAGAATTCATCCACTGCTTCATTGTAAGTTTTGAATTCCTTTCGATTTTTGTCTTGATAGATTCTTAATGGGAATGGTGTCGTATCAATGGATTGATC
>JAGLGJ010000146.1 GCA_023144075.1 Candidatus Bathyarchaeota archaeon
GTTTCTACTAAATTGATCCCTAGAGCTTTTTCTGTGCACTCTAGTGTTCCTTGAAATCTTGGATTAACCTCAATTACATGTGGCACGCCTTCAGATATTACTAAATCGACTCCGTTTGAGCCTATTAAACCGAAATGTGTGATCACTTTCTCAGCAGTACGTTTGCATTCGTCAAGAATATGTCTTTGTGCTGAAAGGGGAACTATATTACCAGAATAACCAAAAGATTCTCGCTGACCAACATCACTCATACCTAAGAGTTGCTCATTTACAGTTAATGCCAAGGATTCACCGGGGACTGCCATCACAGAAACACTGACAGACGTACCGGCCAAGTACTCTTGAACAAAATATTTTAATATAGAAGCCTCATTTGAATTCAACCAATTGTCTAATTCATATAGTGTAGAGATTTTTATTATTCCTGAACCACCATATCCATCTAATGGTTTTATCAACAATGGAAACCCGATATTTTTGCAGATATCTTTCGCATCTTTGAGATCTTTTATCATCTCAGTCTTAGGATGAGGTATTTCTAAATCCTTCAAAATCGAAAAAAAACTATTTCTCTTTCGAACTCTCAAAAATGCTTCAGGAGTATTACCTAAGATCGGGACGAGTTCATTGATCGCAGATAGATCATCAAATGAGTCATCTAATCCGGATGATAAGAGAGATACATCAATATCTTGATTCTTTACTAGAATTTTTGCCAATCTGATAAGTTCTCTTGAAGAAAGATTATGTAACCCATTGAGACTCTTCTCATTTGAATTACTTAAAACAGATAAATTTGCTTTAGTGTTTTTTTCAAGATCTTGATCTCCATAGAAATCTACTGCAAATACTGAATATCCAACACGTTTTGCCGAAGCTGTCAATAATGAAACGTCAACAGCACCAATCGCCAACATATCCTTAATTTGGATTGAAAGCACCCTCAATATAAAATGGAATTTGAATAGTTTGATTATACTTTACGGTTCATCTGATCAGATATAATATAAATCTCATCATGCCATCTTAATCAAACGCTTCTTTTGTGTAAGGAAAATAATTAGTGCAATTGATCCAGCAACGTCCATGATAATACTATATTGAAAAGCGGCTACATAACCAATATTCGTCCATAATATTCCGAATATTGAATTAGCAATTAGTGATCCATCATAGAATAATAGAGGGCGTATGCATTCTTTTCAATTACACACTTGCATAGTCAGGTATTATAGCTCGTTGCACAGCCTCACCCAAGCCTTCAATAATTCCAAGAATTGCTGCGGTTGCACCTAGCTCTTTAATAATAAAGAAAGGTAATACACCAAGAATCATCTCGGTCGACAAGTCTGTAAAGAGACTAACATATCCCAACCTGACAACGTTTCGAATACCTAGTTCAATCGGTTTCTGATTGTTTAATCGTACCATTGGTGAATCACTATAGGGTTCGACATGATTCTAAAAGTTGTGTTATGCAAGATCATTTTAGTTTTATCAATCGAAATTATGACCATATGATTTTTTAAATTATTACAGATAATTTTGGGTTGTGTGTGACCTTGATAGAAGAAGTCTACCTTCCCCTACTGCTTGCTGCAGCGGTTCTTGCAGTTTTACCTCAAGAATTCAATCTTCCCAACTCTGAAATCTATATGCCAATAGTGCTTACAGTGATCTTGACTACAGCAATAATTACTACAATTGGAGCCTCGATAATCTCGCATTCTAAAATATCTGTAAGTGAATCATATCCAAGATATTATCCATCTGAAAAAAGCTCCAACCTTGGAAGCTAATATGTAATATTTGTTCTTCTTATTCTCCATTCATTATTTTGCTTCATAAGATCTACGTACTCGGTTATTGACATAGAAAAGTTATAGGATTCAGATGAGATCCTATAATCCATCTGAACAGTAGCTTTGTCGCCATTTATTTTGATTTTAGAAATTGTAATCCCTGATATTTTTGATTCTGGAGCTAGATCAAAAGCCATTGTGAGATAGGAGACTATTCCTTCTTTAGGACCTTGATATGAGTAGTCTTTTCCATAATTGATCAGTATCTCAACTTCATCTGCGAAAAATTTGACTGCATCTTCAATTGAATGCGTATTTAATGTATCAAAATAAGCTGTTAGAGTATCTCTAATCTCAGATTCTTCATTAACGATTCGAGATTCTCGTTCTGGTGCTGGAGAACTTGTTGTAAAATTTACAGTTGACGTCATAGTTGAAACATCTGGGATCTGAGTTGAATTCGATTTAGAAGTGCCCCGATAAGCATCAGACGATTTTACTGCGTTAATATCAGATATTTGAGTTTGAGACATATAGAAGATAATTCCACTTATGACAATAATATCTAAAATTAACACCATCATCAGTATCTTTTTTTCAGTGTTTGACTTTTTATTTGAATCATAATGAATCAGACTATGCACAACATTTTGATTGGATCTATTCAAGCGCAATCACAAGGCCTTGAACCGCACACGATATGAAGATAACTGAATTAATGCATAAGGTGTTAAGTAACAAATTTCGCAGCTACCCATACCATTTTAGACTATCTTTTATGTAATCGATGAACGAGAGAAAAAAAAATTTTTCTCCATTATTTAGAGAGGTCTCTGAAATCAGTTTCTTCGCCATTTCGGCATGAGATCTCGAACGAATTTTAGCTTCCTCTAAGGCACCGGAACTGGAGATGATCTCACGTATTTTGTCTATGTTTTGGAGCCGTTTCTCGAATATTGATTTCTCAAATTCGTCAAGTTGTTTTGAACTGGCTTTCAGATATGTGTAGACTATATGCAATGGTTTCTTTCTTTTTGTAAGGTCTTCACCAGGTTTTCGACCATAATCTTCCTCTGACGCAAAGGTGTCTATGATGTCATCTTGTATGTCAAAACAGTACCCTATGTTTTCTGCTGCTTTTTCAAGTAATTTCAAATCTTTCTGCGATGCATTTGCCAGTAAGGCTCCTGCTAAAATAGAGGTTTTGAATAGAGTTGCGGCTCTTTTCGACGCCATTACATACCACTCGGCAACATCAGGTTTCCGATACTCGAAAAGGCAATCAAGGATCTGACTTTCATTCACGCCTTGAAGATTTCTGTTAATAAGATCAATTATTTGATTAATTTCTTCTTCCCTATAACCAGATGTAATAATTGATTTGAGAGCAAGCGTCTGGAGAATATTACCTGTGAATAGCGATATATTTCTACCAAAACTATCATCATAGTTCTCAGAATATATCTTGTGTAGAGTAGGTCCTCCTCGTCTTAATTTATCATCATCAGCTAGGTCGTCATGTAAAAGTATGGAGTGTCTGTATAATTCTATACCAACACAAATCTTTAAAATCTTAGTATCAATTCTTCCAGTCAATCCCTTAAATATTATCAGAGTGCTACAAGAAGCCAGTCTCTTTCCTGGTCGAAAAACATATTCTTCAATTCTTT
>JAGLGJ010000147.1 GCA_023144075.1 Candidatus Bathyarchaeota archaeon
AGTCCAGAGTAATTGCAGAGATAACCTAGGAAGAATTCTGAGCTAAGATTAAGCAGATAATAGAAGACCCCCGCTACTAAACCAGATATAGCTCCAATAAGAGCCCCTAAAATAACCCACCTCTGTAAATAGTTCAGTTGTGACGGGATCTTCATTCTTACCACTAGTAACTGGGAAAACAATCAATCCAAGGTTAACATCATTTTTAAATTCAGCAACAAGATAAATCTTCAAAAATGTCTTGATACAAAAACAATATTTGATCTTATAGAAGCGCGCGCTACTATGGATAAAGTATGATCCATAATCGGCCTATAGAATATTCACAATGTGGATAATCCAAATTGGAATTATTCTTGGTTAATCGAAAATTGATGTGATGATTATTGTACTGCTTCTACACTCTTGACCTCAGGTATCTTATCTTTAAGATATGATTGTATTCCTTCCTTAACAGTCATCTGTGACATTGGACAACCTGCACATGCACCCTTCAAGTTTACTTTTACAATTCCTTCTTGTATGTCGACGAATTCGACATCGCCACCATGGGCTTGGATCTTAGGTCTTATTTCATCGATCGCTTTTTTTACTTGTTCTTCCAGCATATATGACGCCGATGCAACTAGTTTTTTTGAATAATATAAATGTGTTGAGCAGTTAATTTTGCTTTTATTCAGTGTAGCTTATTACCACAGTTTTGACAGAATTCATCATGGGTTAATATTTGAGTTCCACATTTCGAACAAAATTCTAACTCTTTAGATGCAGTAACACTTGCTGGTCTTCTTCGTCTCGATAAAATAATTAATGAAATAGCTATGACCGCTATGATTAGAATAATTACTAACAATCCATAGTTTGTTTGCTTGAATATCTGCATCCATACAGGATTCTCAGATACTAATACTGTACCAGGTGCACGGTAACTTGGAAGTTCTTTTCCAGAATTGAAAAATAATATCTCAAAAGAATGTTCTCCTGATCTATCTGCTTTAATCTTGAATGATAGAGGCTTTGTCTCTTCTGGCTCTATCTTTATTGGTTTACTTGTTTCAATTAGAGTCATTCCTTCTTGAACTTCTGGCAAGACTGTTAGATTCTTGACAGTTGATGAGCCCATGTTTCGCATAATGTATTTTACTATTAAAACATCTCCTGGATACACAGGTTCTCCTTCACCAGGAGTGTGGTTCTTACTGACTATTTCTAAATATGGCTCAGACACTATTACTGGAAAATCTGTTTCATCTATTTTATTTTCGGAAATGTATAATTGAATTTTAGCTGTAATGTTACCTGGTTTTTCACCAAGGATTTGGATAGTCCATTCGTCAACTGATTTCGGGTCAAGATCTTTTGGAGAAGTTGATTGCGTTGAGCTAATGATTTCTTCTCCTGGAGGAATTTCTAGTTCCAACTTAACTTGTTTAGCTACTGCTCCACCGATATTCTTCAATCGATAAGATACCGTACTCATATCTCCAACATAGAAGGCTTCTCCTTGAATGGGGGTCTGGCTCATATTTAGAAGTTTGAGTTTCGCTTCTTTTTGTTCTGATATGAAAATTTCATAGGTGAGAGTTGACCATTGAAGACCGTCATCTTGCCATCCCTCTCTCAGGCCTAGATGCCTGTGTCTCAAGCCAACCTCATAAGTATGTTTTCCTGGGGTTACATCATCAGGTATCTCAAAAGCGAATTTTGCTAAATAGACTCTTTCACTAGGATCAACTTCAATATCGACATCAACATACCACCATTTCCCCGTCGGCTTCTGCCAATCAAACATAACAATAGTCTGATAAATGTGAAGAATCGTTAATCCTGTATTAACAATGTTTTCGTCTATTATTCCTTCTGAACCAGGTGAATATTCATTACGGTCTAATGTAGGTTCTACTCTCCAAGCAAAACTAAGGTACCCATTTGATTCACCTATAAATGAAACATTTGAGATAAGAATAATCAGGAATAAAGACAATAGATGACCATTTGTTCTCGTTACTAGCATATCCTCTAATCAACTAAAGTCCTATTTATGAACTTAATTTTATTATGAAAGATTAATTGGAATGCAAAGTCCAGCAACCTATTACAAGAGTATTCAAGTTTTCTTAATGTCTGCTGATTCTTCCATTTGCTTTTTTCGTGTATAGAAAAACACCAGTCCTGACGCTATCACGATCACTACTATCAAGATAATTATGTAGAACATTATCGAATAATCCTCCTGTTCCTTTTGATCAACCTCTGGCGTAATAGGAGAAGGTGATAGTTCTGATGTCGTAGTAGTAACTGTTTCATCACCTTCGACTATCAATTCGATTTTAGATTGTTTCTCCATCCCTTCTCTTTTTGCACTAATGATCAATTCATATGATCCGGATTTTATATCAGTGGGAAGGTAGATGATTAATTCAGAACTGAAATCAGGTTTACCTTTATAGGGGTCAAAGAAATAATTCCAATCTTGAGGTGGGTCAGTTAGATTGAGCATGACTTCTTTTGATTCTCCTTCCTGGAGTTCGATATCGATATAGAAGGAGGAATGCCCACCTGCTATGAGAGATTTTTGAGTTGGAGTTACTGCTAATGAAAAATCAAATTTTGTTGATGTTGGCTCAGGTGTAGTTACTGAACCATTTCCTTTTTCTACTATAATAGTTAGTCGTTCTTTTGTTAGAAATTCCTGTATGCCACATAGATTTGTAGGACAATCTTTTATTCCAACTCCAAGTTGAAAAGACCATTCTCCAGCTCTTCGAGGTGTAAAAACCATATTAGGGAATGTGTATTCACCGTCACCCGGTGGCAAGGGATCAGAAAACACTTCACCAAGATCCTCACCGGTCACACCATCTCGAATAACAGCTCGCAACGGCCAAACATATTCTGAACTAAAGTTTGAGTAACGAATACTAACTATTAGAGAAGCTTCTCTACCCTCTATTAGTTTAAAATCCGGTGGTATTGTCTGGATTGTTTTAATCTCGACATCTGGTTCATACCAAGGTAAAACATTTACTGAAAAGCTTCTGGTATGGTCAATAATCTCTTTATCGTTTTCATCTAAATGAAATAAATATGCTTCCAGACGCCACTCTCCTGCTTGCACAGGGGCCCTCAACTGCAAATCCCATTGAAACTCCCCGCTACCACTGACTAGAATTGGAGGTTTATCTGGAGTCACCATGTATTTTCGATCGGAGGCTCGAATACCACACCAGATTTCAACATTTTCTTGATTCGTAAAATCGTACTGTATCTGCAATATTACAGGGAAATTAACTCCTACAGGAACTGTCTCTTGAGCTTGAACGTTGATGATTTCTTGTCCTGCAGTTGCGATAGATATCGGGAATAAAGTCATAATTAAGAATGTTATTAAGCAGAAGCCTATGAGTCTCATGCGCATCATAATACAACTTCCTTAACACCTCGATAATTAGACATAACATCGTTA
>JAGLGJ010000148.1 GCA_023144075.1 Candidatus Bathyarchaeota archaeon
GAGTTTATCTTTCTACTGAGAAGGCAACTTTTACATGTGCTTTATAATTTGCAATTTTATTGTCTGTAACCTCAGCCTTGAATCCTAGAACATCTATTCCAACAATATGTTCTACAGTTTTCGATGCTTCTGTCAATGCATTTTTAACTGCATCATCCCAGCTATTATTTGAACTTCCCACTAGTTCCAAAATTTTCACTATTGCCAAATAAACACCGAATATAGTGAATTGGATTTATGCTATATTTCTTTCCTTTGTGAAATGTCGATTGCTCATTATTTTCTTTGATAGAAACAATCATTTTATTATCGATTTTTTTCCGCCACAGAATTTTGTGATATATTTTTCAGCATGCTCTCTGGCATTATTTAGTATTGTTATATCAATTCCTGGAACTCCACAAATTAAAAGTAGAATGTTTCTGGTAGAGTTAGTGACTTTTGATATGTCAGCATCTCTATGTGGATAAATAGCAACTAGCTTCTCTGAGTCTACGATTACAACTTCTGAACCAGTTAGTGTTGTAGGTTCATCCATGCTTATTCCCAAGAATTTTTCACCTACTTTTGATTGTCTCATCATTAAATCACCTATCAATTCGTCTCGGTTGAAAGCTGCAAGAGCGACTTCAGTCTTAATAGAAGCAAGGTTGTAAGAATCTACGACATTATTTATTCTAGGTATTGTTTTTCCTGCCAATATTCTTCTTATTAGTGCCTCTGCTGCAGGTCTTACTTTGGTTGGATCTATTCCCACGCGCCAGAAAAAATCTCTATAAGATCTAAAAATCGGAACATCCTTTAGATTATCAAGTGTATATTTATTCTTAACTTCCGAGAAGATCTCTTGACTAAAAACTTCTAATTCATTTCCACTCTTTGCCACTTTAACATCATCAATGTACGATACAAGAGTTTGGAGGCTTGGATATCGATTTTTTAATTCCTCCGAAATAGACAAGATCATCAATTACCATTGTAGTAGTTACTATCCTTTACGGGGAATAAATCAGGATTTTACGCAGATTTCTCTTATCACATCATTGGTTTCACGAGGAGGTGGAGTCGCATTTACCATGTATATTTCTGTACGATCTAGGAATTTCTTGAAGAATTGAGTTCTAAGATTCTTTTTTCTATCTGATCTAACTAGAAGGTGAGGATTGCAAAAGCGTTCTTTCTCCAAGAATTCAAGCGCTTCATCCGTATCTATTGTTCTGGTTATTCGATTGTCTTTAGGATCCCGTTTGAGAATTATTACTTTTCTAATTGTTGAAAAGGGGACAACTCTGCCTTTACCTATTATCCATCTAACGTTAAGTATTGCTCTACCTTGCGGGTCGATGTATGCATTTTCAACTAGTTGTTTATATTCATTCCATGCTTGAGCCACATCTGCAGGTGTATAGAAATTTTTTTCAGAACCATAGGCGGAGGCATTTTGACCTTGTAATCTAACAAAAAACCAATCATCAGATAGTATTCTGACTTGTGGTATCCGAAGCATGCCGTAAGTGTGTGTCGTTTTTCCGGTTCCCGAGGGTGCGATTAAACATATGCCTTTACCATCTAGGTCTATGCAAGCTCCATGTACACTGTTTATACCATGTTCATCCTCAAGTATATCGCCTGCAGTAGCCAAAGCAAGTGATTTGACCCAACCGTAATAATCCACGTTGATCAAGAAAGCTGTTTTCGATAAAGGATCATAAAGAACTGTTAACGGTTTGTCTTTTTCTTCTATAACTACTAGCCGTCCATGAGATCTTACATGATTAGACATGGGGTAGAAGTTTTCTTCCCATCGCTCTTTGACATATTTGAGATTAGTTAGAAGTTTTATGCAACACCCGTAAATGTCAGCTCTCTCTTCATAGTGAATATCTTTAGTATATTTCTTCATCAATTCATCTTTCTGTTCTACACTGATTAACTCAACATCATATTTGGATCCTGACTTCATATCGCATCCAGCTCTGTATTGGATAAAGTAAGGTCAAAATATACGCACGCGCGCTATAAAGAATAAGGGTCTTCTTGGTTTAGCTATTTATGATATACTTGCTGGAATCATAAAATAAAAAAGAATAATAAAAATAGATTTTTGAAGGTTTCTCCAGAATTTACGCCAACTATTTTCTGAACAGATGACGTCTAAAAGAGTCTGGACACGTGCAGGGTCCACCGGACTTTCTGCAGTAGAAGCCTTTCCCGTCTTTTGTAACTATCATGGAGAGGCATTCTATCCTTCTGATACTCTTTTCATGTATACTTGTTGCTGCCATACATATCCCCCCATAAGAGATAGTCTATCAGAATATTAGGCGAGAGAGGAAAGTGAAAGTGTTTGATATCCAAGTAGTTGTTTTTTGCATACGTTATTTCTTTTTTTTGAAAGTTTTTAGTTCCATCTTTCCGTCTTCGATCTTTAAGTATGTGTTTTGGATTTTTGCGTCGGCGACCCAGCTTCCTGTATTTGCTACATCTTCTTCTATGAAGGGCCGATGAGTGTGTCCGAATACTAGTCTTTCGTTTCTTGATAGTCCTAGGAAGAGCCCTCTGACGCTTGATCTTGCTAACTGGTCAACTTTGTGCATATCTCTGCGGCTCTCAGGAGCTTCAGTTATTGCACGTATTGTTTTCTGTCGTTTGTCTCCTTTCTTGAAGCTGAGGTGAAGTGTATCCCATAGAACGCTCAATATATCTCCAATGAAGTCTCCTGTCCTTTGGCATAGGGAAATGCATAATGATTCGTATTCCTCGATTGTTAGTGGTTCAAAGATTGCGAGAGCCTCCAGCTGGTAGCCGTGAATGAAATTATAGGGAATATCGTTATCTTCGAGTCTGAGGGTTTTTCTGACATCGAAGAATTGGCTCGTAGGTAGTCTGAGTGTGATTAATGTATAATCATGGTTTCCTACAATATAGTGTACTTTTGATTTTAGGGATTCAAGGGTTTTGAATATGAGTTGATTTTCAATCGCTACTGTGACGTTGTTTCTTCTCCAGAAGTCAAGTATATCACCTAAAAGTACAAGGTGATCGTCTAGGCCTAGAGGTTTACAGACTTCTTCAAGAAAATTCAGGAAATCTCGTCTGTTGGATTCTTGGTAACCCAAATGAACATCGGAAACAACGAGTATCAATTGATTCACTTTCCCATTATTATGAATTGACGCTATCTTTCTAAATTGATCGTTAAGTGTGCAGAATTGTTTCTGCTGAAAGTATAAAATTAATCTTCTTGGTATATGTTTTCAAGAAGTTCAAATTATAATACTATAACTCCAATAGTGCAACCCATGGATATCGGATATTCTACTATAACGTAGATTAGTTTAGATATAGATTTAGAACCTTGTCATTTTGAACAATTTGAACAAAAGATTGAACACTTTGAACATTTGAACGTCAGACTGAACAAAGTGAACATTATAAT